>JBJOIB010000172.1:0-18364 GCA_046047375.1 Bacteroidota bacterium | reverse complement strand
CGGAAACCATCACCACGCAAACCCCTGTGGTATACTTCTCCGATCAATCTGTGGGAGCTAATGCATGGGAGTACATCATATCCGACGGAAGCAGCTTTACAACCGCCGATTTCGTTCATGAATTCGCGGATCCAGGTGAATATACTGTTACGCAAATCACCACCAACTCATTTGGTTGTACCGACACCCTAATTACAACCTTGCAAATGGATCCAACCCTCATTGTCTTCATCCCGAACGCCTTTACGCCAGATGGGGATGGCATTAACGAAGTGTTTTTACCCGTGGTTTCAGGCACAGAGGTGTCAGATTACACCTTTAGAATCTTTAACCGCTGGGGGGAAGTGATTTTTGAGACCACAGAAATGGGTAAAGGGTGGATAGGAAATGTAAAGGGTGGCGGACATTACGCCAAAGACGGGGTTTACGTGTATGAGGTTATTGTTGAAAGTGACGAGTTGCGCGATCGGCAGCGTTTTGTGGGTCATGTAACACTTTTGCGATAATCCATCCCACATCACTACCTTTGCACAAAGCCATTTTGATGCGTCAATTAATTGAAACATTCCCTGACCAGGTTCATCGTGCATGCCTTAACGCAGAAGCTGCGTCTTTACTCAACTCATCAACACCCATACAAAACGTTGTTATTTGTGGATTAGGTGGATCCGGGATCGGCGGAAAGATTGCTTCGCAACTGATTCAGGATGAGGCCTCTGTGCCCGTTTTGGCCTGCAATGACTACGCTCTTCCGGGATTTGTGAACGAGCACACCCTCGTGTTGATATCCAGCTATTCGGGCAATACTGAGGAAACTGTTTCCGCCATGAATGAGGCGCTGAAAAAGAAGTGCCTCATTGCATGTGTCACTTCAGGTGGTGAGGTTAGTCGATTGGCTGAGGCGCATGGTTTGAATTGCATCGAGGTGCCGGGAGGATTTCCTCCGCGCTCTCAGTTTGGCTACAGCCTCGTATCAGTAATGCGTTACTTGGTGCATTACAACATAGTTTCTGCGGCTTGGTGGGAGCAAATGAAGGGCGTATCTACCTTTCTTCAGAGTCATCAGCATGGCATTGTAGAAAAAGCAGAGGCGTTGGCAGGCGCTCTGATTGGAAAAACCCCTGTATTGTATGCTGAAAGTCGGCTTGAAGGCGTAATCATTCGCTGGCGCCAGCAAATCAATGAGAACAGTAAGATGCTGTGTTGGCACCACGTATATCCTGAGATGAACCACAACGAAATCATTGGATGGGAGGGTGGCGCCAACAACCTCGCCGTTGTAGTGCTTCGCTCCGGAGATGACCACCCGCGCAGCATGATTCGCATGGATATTACGCGCCACCTTTTTGAGCAGCAAGGCGCGGCAGTGCATAGTGTGGAAGACCGCGGTGCAGGCCGATTGCAGCGCACCATGTACTTCGTTCATTTTGGCGATTGGCTCTCGTTGTTGCTTGCTGAAAAACAGGGCGTGGATCCCGTTTCCATTACCTCCATTGATTTTCTTAAAAACGAATTGGCCAAGCTCGCGTGAAGCAGATCTTCGTAACCGACTTAGGCAGAATGGATTATGCCGCCTGTTGGGATCTACAGGAAACGCTGTTTGCCAAGGCCATTGCCCTGAAGATAGAAGCTCGAAAAGGAGCGAACGTGCCATTGCCTGAGAACCGCTTTCTGTTCGTTGAACACCCTCCAGTATTTACCCTGGGAAAGAGCGGAGATGAGGCTCATTTATTGCTCGATGACCAGGCCTTGCATGCAGCAGGCGCCACTTATTTTAAAATTAACCGTGGGGGCGATATTACCTACCACGGGCCAGGACAAATTGTAGGATACCCCATTCTCGACCTTGACCAGTTTTTTACAGACATCCATAAGTACTTGCGTTTCTTGGAAGAAGGCATCATAATGATGCTCAAGCAATGGGGCATTGAAGCCGGACGTATTGATGGATTAACCGGCGTGTGGATTGACGAAGACGGCACCAACCCGCGGAAAATTGCAGCTATGGGTGTAAAGTGCAGTCGATGGGTGACCATGCACGGTTTTGCCTTGAACGTAAATACCGACTTGAAGTACTTTGATATGATTGTGCCGTGCGGCATTCAAGACAAAGCCGTGACTTCAATGGAGAGGGAATTGAACCAAAAAGTAGATGCGGATCTGGTAAAGCAGCAACTCCTAGAGGCCTATGCCCAGCTTTTCGAAGCAGAAATGGTTCCCGTATCAGAACTGCATGTAGGATGATTTTCTCGGCTTTAGCTTCTTGCCCTGTTCACATTGATCAATGAGGTGTTGCCTTGCGTCTTCATCGCCCATGCGGGCAGATACCGTCCAATCTTCGCAGGCCCCTTTGCTATCGCGTAAGTAAAACCTACAAACCCCTCTGAAGTAGAGGGCTTCACGAACAATTTGTTTATCTGTTGATTCCAAAAGTTGAGAATACGCTTCAATGGCCGTGTTGTAGTCTTTGTCGTCAAGCAACAGGTTTGCTTGGTTCAATCGAACACGATCGCGCAGTTCAGGCACGTGTTCACATCGGTTGAAGTAGTTTCGCGCGGTATTGAAATCGCCCACCTCAGCAGCACAAGCCGCCAAGAGGTACAATGCGTCCACATAGTTTCGATCTATAACAACGGCTTCATTGAGGTGGCTTTTGGCAGAAGGCAAGTCGCCAATCATATACGCATTAGCTCCTCGGTAGTAAGGAATTTTCTTTTCTTGAGGCAGTTGGGTGCCCGCTTTGTACAAAAAGTCGTCAGACAGCTCATATTCTCCCATTGAGTGCAGACATATTCCGTAATTGAGGTAGATTAACGCATTTGTACACCCAGAATTGAGCGACAATTGATAGAGCGCGGCGGCGGCTTCAAAATGTCCTAGTTTATGCTCGCAATCTGCCTGAAGAAACAACAATTCCGGGTCATCCGTTTCGCCGATCTGTTCGAGAACCTGTTGCACTTGACCGTTAACGTACATGGTGCGAAGGGCACTGAGGTCGTACTGACCCCACATCCAGCCGCTCAGGCTGAAAAAGTAAAATAGCAGCGTTACTTTTTGCATAATCGTTTATACGTAGAAAATGGAGAAAAGTTCAGTTTTAAGCCCTTAGATTCCGTATCATTGAGGTATGCAAAAAACCGTCAGAGTACTTCTTTACCTTGCAGGCTTTCTAGCTTTACTTTGCCTGTTGTTGTATGTAACAGGGAATGGACATATACTGAATGGCATTTCGCAAACCTATTTGCGCGGACTATCGCGTCCAGACATTGATGACTTTGACTCAACTGTGTGTAGAAAAGTACCTGCTGGTGAGCATCAGCCCTGGGCGATGTCTTCGGCGTATGGCAAAACGACGCTTTCAGGCAGCGAGTTAGCGTTTTTAGATTCACTTGAAACAACGGCCTATTTGGTGGTTTGGAAAGACAGTATTTTATATGAATACTATGGTTTAGAGGGTGGAAAAGACGTGTTGTCGAATTCGTTTTCCATGGCTAAATCATTCACATCCATGGCCGTGGGAGCCTTGGCTGATAGGGGGTTGCTAGATGTGCACGATCCGGTTGCGAATTATTTGCCGCGATTTTCCGAGGGCGATAACGCGCGAATGACCGTCGAGCAGGTGTTGCAGATGCGATCAAACATCAATTTCGGAGAGAGTTACTCCAATCCCTTTGGGTATCAGGCCAAGGCGTACTATGGCGACGATCTTGTGGCAGAAACAGCGCCCTATCGCGTTAGCGGCAGTCCGGGCACCGTTTGGGAGTACCAGGGGGGCAACACCGTTATATTGGCTGAGTTGGTTCAGATGCGGGCCAATAAAAGCCTCAGCGCGTGGTTTAGCACTTGTTTTTGGCAACGTTTGGGCGCAGAGCACGACGCTTGGTGGCGCATAGACCACGATGGGGGCATAGAACGTTCTTTTTCAGCGTTTTACGCTACGGCGCGTGATTTTGCTCGTATTGGCAAGCTATTCTTGCACAAAGGTAAATGGAACGGCATACAGTTGTTGAGCAGAACGTACTACGATCAAAGCATTCGACCCGTGGGCACAACAGACAAGAACGGCAAGCCCACCCAGCATTATGGGTACCAGTGGTGGCTAGCTCTGGATGCCCAGCCAGCGCACTTTTCAGCCCGGGGCATGCGCGGACAATACATCGTAGTAATTCCTGACAGCCAATTGGTGGTGGTTAGGCTTGGACATAAACGCATTGAAGATAAAGAAGGTGGCACCATGACGCCTGATTTAGAAAAATTCGTTTCTTTCGCTATTGGACTGATACCGGAATTGTGAGAGCAGATATTCAACCCGCAAAAGTTGTAGACGTATGGATGGCCGTGGTGCACCGAACAGATGAGTTGAACAACGATGTTTGGGAAGTGTACCTGCTCAACATGAAAAATGTTCCGTTGGAAGTTGTGCTGGTTCGATCATCTGGCTATGGAACCGTGGAAGATAGACGTGTTGAAACCACTGAATTGCGCAGGCATTATCCTGAAATTCCGGCCAAATCTGCCCAACTCATTGAGCCCATCCAAGAAGAAGTGTTTGGGTTAACCAATCAGTATTGGCTAAGTTTTTACTTGGCTTCTGAGCTGCAAGACAAGAAATACGTTTTTGTGCCTGGCAGCATCGACAAACGAAACTTCATCACCATTCCTTTGCTTAACGAAGAAGGGGTGTTAATAAAATAAACATTATGCTACGCTACATTGACCTTGAAAAGGTGCTGTTTCTGGATATTGAAACGGTACCTGCTGCTTCGGCTATTCATGAACTAGACGAGGATTGGAAAATCCTTTGGGAAGAAAAATCGCGGTTTTTCCGGGAGAAAGACGAACTGTCTTTGGAAGACTCATATGGACGTGCCGGGATATACGCTGAGTTCGGCAAAATTGTGTGTATTTCAGTTGGGTACTTACGTCAAACAAAAGGGGAGCGAAAATACCGTACTACGAGTTTTTTCGGACACGATGAGCGCCAACTCCTGCAGGAATTTGCCAATTTGTTGAATAGTCATTACAACGATCCCCGGTTTCATTTGTGTGGACATAACGTGAAGGAATTTGATTTGCCTTACATCTCACGCCGCATGCTTATAAACGGCATTCCTTTGCCCGCGTTGTTAGATACCGCAGGGAAAAAGCCATGGGAGGTTAGCCATCTTGACACGCTGGAATTGTGGAAGTTCGGCGATTTCAAGCACTACACTTCTTTAAAGCTCTTGGCTAAGCTGTTTGGAATTCCAACCCCGAAAGACGATATAGACGGCAGCCAGGTGGCGAAGGTATATTATGAGGACGGCGATGTTGAGCGCATAGCCCGTTATTGCAAAAAGGATGTGTTAACGGTGGCGCAGTTGATATTGAAATACCGAGGTGAATCGCTCATTGAGGAAGACGCTGTTATTGAGGTGTAAATTCTCCATAAAAAAAGGGCCGGTTCGTTCACCGGCCCTTCTCTTGTTTGTGTTTGGGTTATCAGAAAGGAATGAGGGTAATTCCGGCGCTCATCGCCATCACCTCAGGGCCTTTGTCCTTTTCGAAAAGTGGTAGTAGGCCGTAATTGACCCAAAGTGTCAAGTTACCATGGCCGATGCGAACGGTTCCGTCCAGTTGAAAATCGTTGAAGTTGTAATCGTTTTTCACACGGGTTCTCACCTTTTGTCCGTCCATCTCGTATTCTTGTTTCACGATAGATCCGATGCGCAGGCCACCGGTTACTCCGAAGGCAAAGTGAAACGATTTATCGTCTTTTTGATTGGTGTTCAACTCAATGAGCAAGGGAACTTGCAAATACGTAGCACGCAATTTATTCTTGCTGAAAGTGTAGAGCGAATCCGGGATAGTGACGGCAAATGTAGAGTCGCTTACGTTTTGAACTGCCACATTGTTTTTCAAGCCAAAGCTTTTGTAATTGACCCCGAGACCTGTTACGATACCCACGTTGTCATTCACAATAGGGAAGTATTTTTCAAACAGGTTTAAGCTCCAGTTGAGGCTTCGGCTATAGTCCAGATCCAACCATTCGTTATTCGGGCCTAGGTCTGTCGAATTGTTCGGCGACAGTAGAATGTTGATTCCGAGGTCAACACCGTCCCAGTGTCCGTTGTAAGATGGCTTTTCCGGCTCTTCCAATTCATCTTCAAACGAGGTAGTATCTTGTTGGCTGTCACCTTCATCAACGATGATAACCTTCAACGAGCCCATTTTTATTTTCGTGGTGTCTGGCGCGGCGGGGGCTATGGGTGCCGGGATGGTATCTTGAGCAACTGCGTTCCCCATCACAACCATGCTAACGATCAGTATAAACAGCTTATTCATGACTTCAAATTTATGTGTTTGATGCTATGACGAACGAACAAAGTGAAAGTTACACACGCATCACATTTGGTGTTTTTGAGCGCCATATTTTCAGTTGCTTGAGCCGAATATTGAATTCGCTGGCTCGTTCGCTAAAGCCACTTTGATCTTTGTGTGTCTCCGACATCATTCTAGCTAAAGTTACAGATACCACATGCCAGATTCTATTGACGCAATCATCATAGATGATGACCATCACATGCGGGCGGCCATATATAAACAGGCAGAAGGCATTCCAAATTTGCAAATAGTAGGCGAGGCACAAACAGACATCAAGGGCTATCAGTTGATACGTGAAAAGAGTCCTGATATTGTTTTCCTTTCCATGGACGGGGTGGTCGATGGACTGGGCTTAATGCAGCGCTTAGCTCGACGCCATATCAAGATCATTTGCAGTTCGCACAACCCGCGAATGGCAGGACTAGCCATACGTAAAAACGCACTGGACTTCATTCTTAAGCCGGCTTACGAGAAAGAGATTGGGGAGAGTTTGCATCGCGCTGTACTGAGCGTCACAGGGGAAAAGCGGCATCTTCCTGCTGAGATGCACCGAAAGTTTGAGGTGTTCTACCGCGGTCAGGTATTTTATTTTCGATTTGGCGAAATCATCTGTTTTCGTTCGCACGGAAGTTACACCGAAGTTAAGCTCATCAATGGTGACCGCATGGTGATATCCAAAAACCTCAAATCCATAGCCGAGTCTTTAGACCCCTTATATTTCTTTCGCACCCACAATTCGTGCGTTGTCAACATCCGACTCATCCGTAAAATAAACTATTCCGAGCGGGTGTGTATCATGGACAATGGGGATGCGGTGCCTGTATCAGCACGGCGGTTGGACGATCTTAGAGGTCATGCTGAATTGGTATGGCTTTTTTACCGTTGAGCCTTTTCCACCTGCCGTTGACGTAGAAAGGCTTCAGAAACACCTCATCCTCTGTAACTTAGAAAAGGGTGCAGCGTCTTACCCCAAAAATACAAAGCCATGAAAAACCGCATTTTCACTTTCCTATTTGCATGTGCAATACTTCTAGCGCCTTCTTTTGGCAAGGCGGGTAACGATCTCGAACGCGACGTGCGCCGCGCCATCAACCGTCACATGATTTTTCCGGCCCAAGAGGCAGAACAAATGGCTGGCGTGGTTGAGGTAAACTTCACAATCGACGAAGACGGGACCGTTCGGGTACTGAGCATTGAATCAACCAACACCCCGTTGAAAAACTATGTGTTATCGCGCTTGGAGCGCATAAAGTTAAACGGCAACGAGGCGAACCGCGGACAAACCATTCGCTACCGCTTTGTTTTCAAACCAAAGGCATAGCCACGAAGTCAGGGAGGAACAGCGTATATTTGCGTTGTGAAAAAGCTTCCTGACATTCGTGACCTGTCTCTCGATGAATTGATCGCAGCCATAGCTGAGCTCGGAGAGAAGTCTTTTCGTGCCCGTCAGGTGTACGAATGGATCTGGAACAAAAACGCCCACTCCTTTGAGGAGATGACCAATCTCAGCAAGGCGTTTCGCGAAAAACTAGCATCGAGCTTCACCCTGAATACCGCGGATGTTGCTGACCAACAGATCAGCAGCGATAAAACCATTAAATGTGCTTACAGCATAGGGAATGCCGGCGTGGTTGAGGGTGTGCTTATTCCGACCAGTTCCCGCATGACTGCCTGCATATCATCGCAGGCGGGGTGCAGTTTAGCGTGTAAATTCTGTGGCACAGGTCGGTTGAAGTTGATGAAAAACCTTCAACCGGGCGAAATTGTGGATCAGCTTGTTCATTTGCAAGGGCTGGCCGAAGGCCGATACAAAACTCCGCTTACCAACATCGTATTTATGGGTATGGGAGAGCCTTTGTTGAATTACAAGAACGTGCTATCTGCCATCGATAAAATAACGGGTACACCCGGACTTGGGATGAGTCCAAAGCGCATTACCGTGAGTACTGCCGGAATTGCCAAGATGATTAAAAAACTGGGCGATGATGAGGTGAAATTCAACCTTGCCTTGTCGTTGCATGCTGCCAACGACGTGAAGCGCAGCAAGATTATGGAGATCAACGACACCAACAACCTGGCTGCATTAAAAGAAGCGTTGCAGTATTTTTATGAGAAGACAGGCACCCGTGTGACGTTTGAATACATCATTTTCAGGGATTTCAACGACACCCTTCAAGACGCCCGGGAGTTGGCTGAATTTGCTCGATGTGTGCCGTGTAAAATCAACATCATCGAATACAACCCCATCGACAACGGTGAGTTTAGACAGGCCTTGCCTGAGCAGGTTGATGCCTTTGCCCGTTTCTTGGAAGAAAAGTGCAATTTGGTTGTCAACGTGCGTCGTTCGAGAGGAAAAGACATCGACGCCGCGTGCGGACAATTGGCCAACAAAAACAAGTTGGCGCTAAAGAGCGAGTGATCAGCTATCCAGCTTAAGCACCGCTAGGAATGCTTCTTGAGGCACTTCTACGTTACCAACCTGTCGCATGCGTTTCTTTCCTTTTTTCTGCTTTTCAAGGAGTTTGCGCTTACGCGTGATATCACCACCGTAACATTTCGCTGTAACGTCTTTTCGGAGAGCCGAGATTGTTTCACGAGCGATAATTTTAGCACCAATGGCCGCCTGCAAAGCGATCATGAACTGCTGTCTCGGGATCAATTCCTTCAGTTTCAGGCATATTTTCTTTCCGAGGTCAAAGGCGTGATCGCGGTGAATCAATGCTGAGAGGGCATCTACCTGATCTCCATTCAACATGATATCGAGTTTTACAAGGCTCGATTCGCGGTATTCGAGTGGATAATAATCGAACGATGCATATCCACGGGAAACGGTTTTGAGTTTGTCGTAAAAATCAAAAACGATTTCACCCAAAGGCATGTCAAACGTAAGTTCCACGCGATCAGCCGTGAGGTAAACTTGGTTTTTAAGAATCCCTCTCTTTTCGATGCACAGGCGCATGATAGAGCCTACAAATTCTGATTTTGTGATGACCTGAGCGGCGATGTAGGGTTCTTCAACAAACTCAAGGCGCGACGGATCGGGCATGTCGCTAGGGTTGTTGATGACCAGATCTTCACCTTTTTTCGTTTTTGCGCGGTAAGACACGTTTGGTACCGTGGTGATAACCGTCATGTCGAACTCTCGCTCGAGGCGTTCCTGCACAATTTCCATGTGGAGCATTCCGAGGAAACCGCATCGGAAGCCAAATCCGAGAGCAGCCGACGATTCTGGTTCAAACACCAGAGATGCATCATTGAGCTGCAATTTTTCCATGGCCGTGCGCAGTTCCTCATAATCTTCCGTGTCTACCGGGTAGATTCCGGCAAACACCATTGGTTTTACGTCTTCAAACCCTTTTACCGCCTGTTGGCATGGGTTTTCAACGAGTGTAATGGTGTCTCCTACTTTTACTTCACGCGCGTTTTTGATGCCCGAGATGATGTATCCAACATCCCCTGCGGCAAGTTCATTGCGCGGAATGAGGTCGAGACCCAGCACACCAATTTCATCGGCCACATATTGCTTGGCCGTGTTCATAAACTTCACCTTATCGCCCTTGTGGATTCTGCCGTTGAGCACGCGGAAATACGCGATGATTCCGCGAAAGGAGTTGAACACCGAATCAAACACCATGGCTTGAAGGGGTGCGTTTAAATCGCCTTTTGGAGCTGGGACGCGTTCCACGATTGCCCGAAGGATGTCTTCAACTCCCAATCCGGTTTTTCCGGAGGCGGGAATAATTTCACTTCGCTCACAGCCGATGAGGTCTACGATTTGGTCCGAAACAACTTCCGGATCAGCGCTATCGAGGTCCATTTTGTTCAGGATTGGAATAATCTCCAAATCGTGTTCGAGGGCCAGGTAGAGGTTCGATATGGTTTGTGCTTCAATGCCTTGTGTAGCATCCACAATAAGTAACGCGCCTTCGCAAGCGGCGATAGATCGGGAAACCTCGTAGGAGAAATCCACGTGTCCGGGCGTATCAATGAGATTGAGCACATATTTCTTTCCATTCAGCGTGTAGTTCATCTGAATAGCGTGGCTCTTAATCGTGATTCCTCTTTCACGTTCGAGGTCCATATCATCAAGCGTTTGCTCTTGCAAATCGCGATCGCTCACAGTGCCGGTTGTTTGCAACAGACGATCAGCAAGGGTGCTTTTCCCGTGATCAATGTGTGCGATGATACAAAAGTTGCGGATGTTCTCCATAGAAGCGCAAAATTAGCGATGATGCGCGAATTAACGTCTATTCCATCAAGAAGTTATTTTCAGAAAAAAAAATTTTTGTAAATCGCCCTGCTGCGGGCAACTTTTCCGCCATCCCTCGCATCAGAGGAATACCCTTTTCGTATGAGAGATCATGAACTCGTAGAAGCCTGTAAGAAGAAAAATCGCCAAGCTCAAAAGCTCTTGTACGAGCGCTTTGCAGGGCAGATGATGGCGGTTTGCATGCGCTACGGGGGAAATAGGGATACTGCTGAGGACATGCTTCAGGAGGGATTTATAACGGTCTTTGAAAAGTTGTGGCAATACACTGGTGAGGGCGCTTTGGGTGGATGGATTCGGCGCGTCATGGTGACCACTTGTTTGGAATACCTGCGCAAGAACAAAAAACATCAGTTCACAGAAGACATTGAGCAACAAGAGGGCACATCGGACCTCTCGGCGGGAGTTCTATCCGACATGGGGTTTGAAGAGCTTTTGAAGATGATTAGCGAGTTGCCTCCGGGCTACCGCACGGTGTTCAACTTGTTTGCAGTTGAAGGGTATAGCCACAAAGAAATTGCGGAATTGCTCGGAATTACAGAGAGCACTTCCAAAACACAATTTTTCAAAGCCAAAGCGCAATTGCGCCAACAAATAGAAAAAACGAACTATGCATCCGAACGATCAGGAAATACAACGCGTACTCAGTGAGAAGTTTGCCCACGCGGAACTTCCAGTGAGTCCGTCTGTTTGGGCTGGGGTATCATCTAGTGCAGCGGTAAAGGGCGGCATCGGCCTTATGGCCAAAGCGCTTATTGGCCTAGCCATAGCAGGAGCTGCCGCGGTGACCGTGTTTTTGGTTGCCTACAATCAGCCGGTTGAAAAATCAACGGAACAGACACATGTTGAGGTGCCTGAGCCACAAATTGCGGCACCTGCTCAACCTGAAGTTCCAGTTGAAGAAAATGTGTTGGACGAAGACACTGCGCCAACTTCTGTGTCGGCGATGCCACAAACTACACCAGCAGAGCCTGCCGTAGAACAATCTGCACAATCATCGGATACTGCTTCTTTCGCAGAAGACACTTCAAATTCGAATAAAAATGCAGCGTCTGAATCAACAGGAAATGAAGCACAGGATCCTGCGCCTGCAGACAAAGAAGAAGTTAAGAACGAACACTTGGCTGTGAGTGCCGCATTTACGGTTTTCAACGCCATCGATCCTCTTGAGATTATATGTATACCAGATTTCAAAAACGCGGATTCTTACCTGTGGAAATTTGGGGATGGCGAGGTGTCGACCGAGAAAAATCCAGTTCACCGTTATTCTGATTCAGGAGAATACGATGTTGAGCTCACTGTAACACATGGAGATGCTTCATTTGAGGACGCTCAGGGTGTTAGTCTATATCCTGATCCTGTGATTGAAATTCCCAATACTTTCTCTCCTAACGGCGATGGAGTGAATGATGTGATCAGCGTTGCTGCCTTTGCGAAGAACATTTCTTCAGGCGAGATGGTTGTATATTCGACACGAGGGGAGATAGTTTACCGGGGAGATATTTGGCGAGGTGTTGACATGAGCGGGATGCCACTGGAGTCTGGTCGTTATACCTTGATCGTTCAAGTGCAATCTTTGACAGGAGAAATCGTCTCAGATCGACAGATTGTGTATCTACAACGTTAAGTGTACTATATTTGCTAACTTCGAACCGATTTTTGACAGGTTTTTGCTGTTGAAACTAGTTGACCAAAAATGAAAAAGACATTCGTATTCCTTTGCGTAATGTGCGCCGCAGTTCTGGGAACTGCACAAACTTCATCTGTAAGTGCTGTTAAAGCTCCAACCAATGAGCTCACTGGGCCTGAAATTTTAAAGCGTTATCGCACGCTTGAAATGGCAGTGTTCTCTATGACCCGCGAAGAATGGGAAATTTTTCGTGCGTGGGAAGGCTATGACGAACGTGCAGTGATTGAAATTATTGAGGCCAGAAAGGCGGAATATCAACCAACAGCGGAATTGCTTAAAGCAGCGCGCTCGGCCGACGAGTGTGATTGTTGGGTGGAGCCTGATGAAACCTATTTATCTGTAAACGCTTCTGACTGGGACGAATGTGGCGGTGCCGGAGTGGATGTGGATTGCTGGTTTGGCCCTGTATTCCTCGGTGGTTGGAACTTCAACCTGTATGGAAACAACTACAACTCAGTGTATATCAACTCCAAAGGAACCATCTCTTTTGGCTCGGGAATCATTGACTGGACGCCGGATGAGTTTCCGGGAGCTACTTACAACCAGATTGCTGGTTACTGGGCGGATGCCGATTTTCGTCCGGGCGGCGAATTGCTCTATAAAATCACGCCTGAAGCTGCTTATTTCAACTTCATCAACGTAGGTTACTTCAACAACCACGGAAACCTGCGCAACACATTCCAGATCATCATTACCCCATCTACCGGTGGTGTATTGAATGAAGGGAACAACGTTCAAATTTGCTTCCAAGACATGGCTTGGGCGCATGGTGACGTAGGTGGATCCAGCGGATTCAACGGTCCAAACCCAGGTGTTGTTGGGGCCGATGTGAGCGCTGCTTCAGGGCCGAACATTCAATTTGGACGTTTTAACTACAACAACGCCAACTATAACGGACCATACGGTGCCGCTGCTAACCAACAAGATGGAATTCACTGGCTCGACAACAAGGTGTTTGAGTTTTCTACACAGAGTGCCAACCAGTCGAACATACCTCCTATTTCTTCTGCCAGCTATGGTTGTGATACCTTGTTCGTTTGTTTGAACGACACACTACCACTTAACGTATCATACTTGGCACCAGAAACCAATCAGCAGGTTCAAATTACCGTTACTGGTGATCTAAACGGGTATGAACAGGTTAGCTTGCAAAATGGCAATACAGCCACCCTTCAGGGAATCTTCGTGGGGTCGGCAAGTAACATTGGTGTGCACGACCTTGTGATTACAGCAACAGACAACGGCAACCCGGCAGGAGTTACCGTGACAAACCTAGTGATCGAAGTGTTGGATGTGGAGCTTCCACCTCTCACTGTGTCAGGTGTTTTCGGTATTTGTGCCGGCCAATCAACGACGCTCACTGCTTCACCTGGTTTTGATAGTTACATTTGGACCAATGGTTGCGATGGACCTGTTTGCACCACAAATACAGCAGGTAATGGAATCGTAACGGCCAATTATCAAGGGTGTGAAGCAACAACCAACTACTTCCTCGATGTAACCCCTTTCTTCAACCCAGGAGTTACAGTTACGCCGAATCCAATTTGTTCAGATGAGCCGGCTACACTTACTGTAACACCTCCTGACGACGATGATCCAGCTTATGTAAGCTACTCGTGGGAAGGAGACTGGAACGGTGGCGGCGGTGAGATTCTCTCGCAAAACGGACCTACGGCTACCGCCAACTGCGGAATGTTCAGGGTATTGGTTGAAGATGAATTGGGCTGCTTCGGACAAAACGTATTCCCTGTCCTATGTGTGGATCCATTCATTCCTGAAGACACCTGGTCTGGTGCATACTGTGATGGTATAGAGCCTGTTACCTTCAGTGGTGGTTATTCAGAGCCCGCGGAAGGAAACCTGACTGTTTATTTGACCTCTTCGAACAATGCCGGTTGGAATGGTTCGTACGTGCAAGTGTATGTAAACGGACAGCCTTGGTCACCAGTATTCACCATTTCGAGCACCTTCGGTCAATTCTTTGTGCCGATTGAATTCGGTGATGAAATTGAAATTGAATACGTATCTGCACCCGGAACCAATGATGCTTTGAACACCATTCAGGTATTTAACTGCGGGTCTCAAGGATCAGGAACGGTGAACATGACGCCAGGAACAGTTTGGACGGCCATGAGTGCTTGTAACGCCCAGCCGGCTTTCGGGGCATGGACATACACTGGTCCTGCCGGTGGTACATTTACAACTACCACGCAATACAATTCTACCTTTACCCCAGCTCCTGGTGCGTATGGACTCTATGAGCTATGCTTTGCTGAAGAGCAGTGCGGAATTGATTATTGCTACGAGTTGGAGTATACGTTACCGCCTACCATTGACCTGCTTCCATTTGATGGAACGCTTTGCGGCAATGAAAGCGTAACTGTTGTGGCTGATACAACTGATGCCGGAGGAACGGCTACCATTAACTGGCCTAACCCGGGAACAGACAACGTGTTGACCAACACCTACAGCTACTCAACACCTCAAACACTAACATCATCAGTATCGATTACCAACGGTTGCGGAACAGACACCGCACCTTTGAACTTCAACGTTTATTATCCTCCTGCAGCATTCACGCTTGAAGATGAAATTCTATGCGACGGTGGTTCTGTTCCTTTCGACCCACTCACCGGTGCAAATGAGCTTGCCGGTTTGAGCTACAACTGGACATTGAACGGAAATGCCCTCAGCACCGACGATTCCATTGAGGCCACTGAAACCGGTGTTTACTGTGTAACCATCTCCGTTCCTCAGTGTAACTTCAACGCTACGGATTGTGCGAACGTTTCAATCTCTGCGCCGCTGGTTGATCCTTTCGAAGATTTCTACGCAGAATGTAACGGTGTTGGCTCGGCTACCATTTGGGTGGAGAACATTCCTCCTGGAGCAGAGTACGACGTTGTTTGGCCTGATGGCTCTACCGGTATTTCATGGGATTACACCTCGTCAGGCACATGGACAGTGACCATTACCGATGCGGGTGACTGCTTCACTGAAACGTACGAGTTTGGAACATTCGTGGGTCTAGCGCCTTCTACAGATCCGGCTCCTACCTCATTGGTTGTGCTTTGTCCTGAGGTACCAAATACCTTCTCTGTAAACGCAACCAACACCCTTCCAGGCACTTATACCTGGACAGCCAACTGTGACGGTGGCATTACTTTCAGTGGAACAAACGATGATATACAAATTTCATCATCTGTTTTTCCTGATGAATGCTGGGGACAAATTGTAACCATTACCGGTGTGGCACAGAACGTTTGTGGAACCGTATCAGAAACGTTTGAAGTGTTGATTGACCCATGTGACATCATTGTTCCGAACGTTGTGACGCCTAACGGAGATTCATTCAACGATTCATTTACCATTGAAGGTCTAGAGGTTTACAGCAATGTGCTTTTGACGGTGTTTAACCGTTGGGGTAATATTGTTTATGAAAACACCGACTATCAATCAGGTGAGTTCAGTGCGAACGACGTTGCGGATGGAACCTACTGGTACCAGATCATTCTTCCGAATGGCCGCGAACACAAAGGCGTTCTAACGATCACCCGATAAGAAAAAATATGTATGATCAAGGGGCCTTCAAGAGGCCCCTTTTTCGTTTCTTGCATCATGGCCAAAGCAAAAACTACCTTCGTTTGTCAAGATTGCGGCGCTACTGCACCTAAGTGGATTGGTAAGTGTCCATCCTGCCAAAATTGGAATACCTACGTAGAAGAGCTCATACCCGCGGCTTCCAATGTGACCTTTCGGAAACCAAAGGGGGGGCTGATACAAAACGCCTCTCCACTGTCTGGTTATTCTAGCAGCACACAAGCACGGATTGCCCTGGGCGATGCGGAATTTCAGCGTGTGTTAGGGGGCGGAATCGTACCCGGGAGCTTGATTTTATGCGGTGGTGAGCCCGGTATTGGAAAATCTACCCTGTTGCTTCAAACCGCCATGGGCTTTACAGAAAGACCTGTGCTCTATGTCTCAGGAGAGGAAAGCCCAGAACAAATACGCATGCGCGCAGAACGCATCGGTCCGCTGAGAGATAACCTCTATGTGCTGCCAGAAACCAATGTAGAGGCCATTATCGATCAAAGCACCTCCCTATCTCCTGCATTGATCATTGTTGACTCCATTCAAACGCTTTACAGCTCAGATCTGGAGTCGAGCCCGGGAAGTGTCAGCCAAGTTAGAGAAACAGCCTCTATGCTTCTTGAATTGGCTAAAACGAGGCACATCCCTATCATTCTCATCGGACACATTACCAAAGAAGGATCGTTGGCCGGACCAAAGGTGTTAGAGCACATGGTTGACGTTGTGTTGCAATTCGAGGGCGATCGCTACCATGCTTTCCGGATTCTTCGCACGATTAAAAACCGTTTTGGCTCCGCGCATGAATTGGGGATTTACGAAATGCACGAAGACGGTCTTCGTGCAGTAACCAATCCCTCTGCCTTGTTGATGGGGGAAAAATCGGCATCATTAAGTGGAAGCGCCATTGCCGCCTCACTTGAAGGAATGCGTCCGCTCATGATTGAAATACAAGCCTTGGTTAGCACGGCCGTATATGGAACACCGCAGCGATCTGCCACAGGACTCGATTTAAGGCGGTTGAACATGCTTTTAGCCGTACTTGAGAAGCGGTGCGGTTTTAAACTGGGAATGAAGGATGTGTTTTTGAATATCGCCGGGGGCATTCGCGTAGAAGATCCAGCGTTGGATTTAGCCGTGGTGAGCGCCATCCTTTCGAGCACATTAGACGTAGCAGTAGATCAATCGAGCGCGTTTGCTGCCGAAATAGGTCTTTCTGGCGAGGTTCGTCCAGTCTCCAAAGTGGAGCAGCGCATAGCTGAAGCTACAAAGCTTGGATTTGAGCGCATTTTCATCTCATCCTACACACGAAATCTCAAACCGGTTAAAGGAATATCGGTAGTTACATTATCGCACGTTGGGGAGTTACACAAGAAGCTCTTTTAATCTTTCCCGGAAATAACCACCACAAACTCTCCGCGGGGGTCATGCGCAAGGAAGTGGGCGAGCACATCCGCGGCGGTGCCGCGAACGGTTTCTTCATGCAGTTTTGAAATCTCTCTCGATACTGAAACGCGCCTTTCAGGACCAGCCACTTCAATAAGTTGCTCCAATAGCTTGATCACACGGTGAGGTGATTCATAAAGCACAGAAGTGGCCTCAGAGGCGTTAATGACCTCTAGGCGCTTCATTCGACCCTTTTTGTGCGGTAAAAAACCTTCAAACACAAATCGCTCCGTTGGCAGGCCTGATACTGCCAGGGCGGGTATTACAGCCGTAGCACCCGGTAAACATTCAACAGGAATGCCTTTTCGCACGCATTCGCGCACAAGTAAAAATCCAGGGTCGGAAATAGCGGGAGTGCCGGCATCTGTTACAAGAGCTGTTTCAATGCCTGAGGCTATATCATCAGCCAAGCGCTCCACTACATGGTGCTCATTGTGAAGGTGATACGATTTGAGGGGTGTGCTGATCTCAAAATGGCGGAAGAGGTTCGATGTTGTTCTGGTATCTTCAGCTAAGACGCGCTGAACGGACTTCAGCACTTCTACCGCTCGGTAGGTCATATCTCCGAGGTTTCCAACCGGTGTAGGTACAAGCGTTAATTTGCTCACAGATAGCGGCGTTCTACCAGTTCAACAAATTGAATCACCGCTGGCTCCTCTTGATCCCATTTATGCAGACCTGCTAATTCTTGGCACCGAAGTTCTGCCTCTTCATGGCTTGAAAAACTATTCAACTCTGTCATGGCGTGCTCGTAGGCATGAGCATCCCCTGAAAAAAGCGTGTTGATGAACAAGAATTTTTGATTGAGCCCCACCGCCTTTTTCAAATCGCTGATGGGCGACTTGCTCAGCTTTTCGCTGATAGTTACCGAGTCTGCCGGTTTGCTTGCTTTTGGTTCAGAGGGAGGTGTGCTCGCAGCTGGTGCCACAGGGGGTTTCTCAACAACAGGCGGTTGCACTTTTGGTTCGGGCTCAGCAACAGCGGGTCGCTCGATTGCGGCGGGCACTTCA
>JBJOIB010000171.1:0-6555 GCA_046047375.1 Bacteroidota bacterium | reverse complement strand
GGTGTAAGCCATGCACGCAATGTAGGAATCGCCCATGCAAAGAGTGATTTCGTTTGTTTCCTGGACCATGACGACAGCCTTCCACCAACATCCTTAGGTTCTCGTTTAGAAGCAATAAAAGCTGATCCACACATGACTGCGGTAGATGGGACTGTAGTTACTTTCCAAGCAAATCGCGAGATCCATCGGTGGATAGGAACTTCATCAAAAGACCCTTTGCCCTCATTGCTAGCTTTGGAAGACAAGCATTTTCGCGGAATAACCTTTCTATTTCGACAGAAAGACCCTTTGGTTTATTTCAAGACTGATCAAACCCATGGAGAAGACTTTGTTTTTCTGATTGATCTTTTCTTAACCCATGGCGGACAATATGGAGTGGTGGCTGACGAAACCTACCACATACATCAGCGAAGCGGGAGTGCCATGAGTGACCTGCGAGGGCTGGAAAACGGCTATCGCCGGATGTTGAAACACCATGAGCAGTCAACAACAAGTGCTTCGTGGCGTAAACCATTCATCCGCCGGGTGAGGCGTATTATGTTTCGGAGTTATGCAAAGAAATTGCACCTTTACCAAGCACTACGCGCTTATTTCGAATGGAGCAACAAATAATTCTTTCCATCGACTTGCAAACACCACCTGATGTGGATGTGGAAGCCTATTTAAAGCCGTTTTTAGCGGTGTACGCCGTGGAAATTGACAATGATCCCAATCGTGCACAGGCGGTTTTAACCAATGTCTGTGATCCCCCACCAGTCCATAAAACTGTTTTTTGTTACATCGATAGGAACGACCTTGCGTTTGAAAACATACCGTCTTCCGCCATTTGCTTTGTGCGTTCTTCGGCGGAACACGCTAAATTAAAGGCTATGGGTGTGGCTGAAGCACATGTGATAGGGAACCTTTTTGCAGATGATTTGGCCGCCCTCCGCATGGCAGAAATTGTTCGTGTACTATTGAGGGCATCGGCATGAACGTACTTGTTCTAACATACTGGAGTTACAAGGAACCTCTCGTTCAGGCAGCCACATTGAATTACCTCAAAGAAATTCGAAAGATTCTAGGCCCAGACAGTACCCTTTACCTGTTCACCATGGAAAAGCGACACCTCGCCTTAACAGCTGAAGAGCGCGCTGGTATTGAGAAGGAGCTGAATCAGGAGGGAATTGTTCTTGTTTCGCGCAACTACCATCCTTTTGGAGTGCGGGCTGCTTTGGCATGGCCTGTGAACGTTTTATGGCTTCGTCAATTTTGTAAAAAACACAGCATTGGCGCTTTGCACGCCCGCGGAAGCACTGCAGGAATGACTGCGCATTATGTAAGTAAGTTAACAGGTATTCGATATGTGGTAGATGGCTTTGAGCCACATGCAGACTCCATGGTTGAAAACGGTACGTGGAAAAAAAACTCACTTCCGTATAAAATTCTGCTTCATGCTGAACGTCTTCAGGCTAAAAATGCAACAGCCGTTTTAGCCGTTAGTTCCCGTATGCATGAATATGCTGCGAACGCTTACGGACATATACCCGGCAATCTTTATCTGCGGCCAGGTTGTGTTGATCTTCAGCTTTTTAACCCTAATGTTGATCATTTACGCAGCCAATTGGGACTGGAAGGAAAACTGGTGTGTGTATATGCCGGAAAGTTGGGTGGAATATACTTAAAGCGCGAGGTGTTTACTTTTTTTAAAAGCTGTGTTGCGCGCTATGGGGATCGTTTTCGCGCATTGCTTTTAAGCGATCACTCACCTGCAATGGTTCAAAAGATGGCGATTGAGGTCGGTATTCCGGAGGGGGTCATTATTCACCTGCAGGCCGAGCATAAGGCTGTTCCATCTTACCTTGCCAGTGCAGATTTTGCTCTCAATCCCGTCAAACCTGTCCCTTCTAAACGCTATTGCACATCTATAAAAGATGGAGAATACTGGGCCATGGGATTGCCAGTGGTCATCCCTGAAGGCATTGCAGATGATGCTGAGTTGGTAGCTGACCATCAGGCAGGGGCGCTCTGGAATTCGTTTGATGAAAAAGGCAATCAGGAGGTATTGAATAAAATCGATACGCTTCTAGCTTTGCCCGTTGAAGAACGCAAGACAAACATTCGAAGATTAGCAGAAGAAAAGCGACACATTCGAATAGCCGCAGAAGCATACAACAATCTGTACGGAGAAAACGGGGTAATGCAGACTGAACCCAAGGTATTTACAGCGCTCATTTACAATAGCCTGAAAGACCCTTTGTTCCAGAACTTGGTTTTCAGCTACCTTCAAAAACAACTTCAAGAAAACCCCTCCTACCAGCTCCATCTCATCACCTTTGAGCAGGAAAAGTACAAACTGTCACAAGTCCAATTGCGGCATGAGAAAATCTCGCTATCAGGTCAGCGCATCACATGGCATCCATTATCTTACCACGGCGGTGCCTTTCTCATGGTAAAAAAAGCTGTCGATTTGATCAGTGCTTTTGGTTTAGTTTTGCGCCTTCACATCTGGCGCAAGCCCGCCATGTTTGTGGCATTTGCTAACACTTCTGCCGTCATCACTTATGTGATTGCTCGATTGTTAAAGGCACCCATGATGATTTATTCCTACGAGCCGCACAGTGAGTTTTTACGTGAATTCGGTTTTTGGAAATCAACCGATTTCAAATACAAGCTTATGACTCGCCTCGAGCTCCAGGCAGGCATGTACGCCAAATCTGTTTTAACCGGCACCAAGTATATGGTTGAAGACCTACAAAAGCGAGGTCACAAACATGTGTTTAGGGCACCATCAAGCGTTGATGAAAAGGTGTTCTACTTTGACCAAATCGCACGCGATCGTATTCGGCATCAGCTTGGCCTAACAAACCGTCAAGTCATGGTGTATGTGGGCAAGTTTGGAGGAATTTACTACGAGCGCGAAATAGGCGACTTCTTTGCACGATTGCACGAACTCGATCCAACGTTTTTCTTGCTCATCGTTTCGCCTCAACCGGCGGATGCGATAGCCACGGTTTTGCAACAAGCTGGTGTTCAACCCAATAGCTTCCTCATAACCGAAGCTCATAGTCCTGACGAAATTCGAGGTTTTAATTCTGCTGCAGACATTGGACTGACCGCGGTACCACCTTATTCTGGCCAGCGTTACCGATCTCCGGTCAAAGTAGGTGAATATTTGTTGTGTGGTTTGCCTTACATCACCATGGCCGGCGTTTCTGAAGATGATCTGGTAGCCACTGAATACAACGTGGGTATAGTGTTGCATGAGTTGTCAACCCAAAGTGCTGATACTTTCCTCACCTCATGGAATCACTTAAAAGCAGACCAAATCTCACTTCGTGAGCGTTGTCGAACTGCGGGTATGACTTATCGTGGACGCAAGCAAGTAGATGATTTATTCAGCCGTATCATGCGCGAAGCATAATCACTTCATAAGGCTTTTTAAATCTACCTTTTCGGTAATATCGATATCCACCTTGCGCTTGATCAGCAGCGCTTTACCGGTAACTGAGCCCGAGGCTTTGAACTCTGCATTGCTAGAGAAAAGCATTCCGAGCAGGTTATCAAGAAAACTGTTTTTAATGTCTTTGAAGTTTCCTTGCAGCTTCAGTTTTCTTGAGTTAATAGACTTCGATGGAAGTTTAATTTTCTCCAGGAGCACTACCTTACCCATATCTTTTTCGTTGACGAAGATATCGATGTCGGATTGCGTTAACGTAACCGCGTACCAATTTGGGTTTTCAATTTTGAGGGTTATTTCAGCCTCAACCACATCTTGGTTGAATTTGGTTATGTTGATGTCTTCTACGGCAAGCACTTCAACATCCTTGTAAAACTTGCACGACACGAGCGTTGCAACGCTCAGAAACATCAGTAAATACAGGGCATTCCTTCGTACCATTGTGATTGTATTCATATGTACTTCAAACACTGGAAAACGTTATTTATTGTTTGTTTTCTTCTGCGAAATGCTTGAAGAATCCCGGGATGGTTTCAATGCCTTTGAAATAGTTAAACACGCCGTAATGTTCGTTGGGCGAGTGAATGGCATCTGAATCCAGACCAAATCCGAGCAAAACCGTTTTAAGACCTAGAATGCGTTCAAAAGCTGCAACAATTGGGATAGACCCACCGCTGCGCACTGGAACCGGTTTTTTTCCGAACGTTTCTTCCATGGCTCGCGATGCAGCACGGTACGCAGGGCTATCTGTAGGAGTTACAGCCGCTTCACCGCCATGGTGAGGGGTTACCTTCACTTTTACGCTTGGTGGGGCTATGCTGGTGAAATAGTTAGAGAACAGCTCGGTGATATGCTCAGAGCGTTGATTAGGAACCAAGCGCATACTGATTTTAGCGTATGCTTTAGAAGCGATAACCGTTTTAGCTCCTTCACCGATGTAGCCACCCCAGATGCCATTCACGTCGAGCGTTGGACGAATCGACATGCGTTCTGGAGCTGAGTAGCCGTATTCACCTTCAATGGCACCAATTCCGATGCTGCTTTTATAGCGATCCTCGCTAAACGGCGCTTTAGCCATTTCTGCGCGCTCATCAGCGGAAAGTTCTACCACATCATCGTAGAATCCAGGGATGGTAATGTGTTGGCGCTCATCTTTCAATCGTGCAATCATTTCGCAGAGGATGTTGATTGGATTGGGCGCAGCGCCGCCGTACAAACCGCTGTGAAGGTCACGGTTAGGGCCTGTAACTTCTACCTCGAGGTAGCTCAATCCGCGCAAACCCGATGTTATTGAAGGCGTGTCATTGGCAATCATGCCTGTATCGGAAACCAATACCACATCTGCCTTTAGCAAATCCTTGTGTTTTTCGAGGAACGGCTCAAGGTTCGAAGAGCCCACTTCTTCTTCTCCTTCGATGATGAATTTGATGTTGCATGGAAGAGCGTTCGACTGAATCATGTACTCAGCAGCCTTTACATGCATGAAGAACTGGCCTTTGTCGTCACACGCTCCACGTGCAAAAATGGCACCGTCCGGATGAATATCCGTTGTCTTTATCACAGGTTCAAAGGGAGGAGAATGCCACAAATCAATTGGATCTGCCGGTTGAACATCGTAATGGCCATAAACCAATACTGTTGGAAGGTCGGGATGAACATTTTTTTCGCCATAAACGATCGGAAAACCCGCAGTTTCCATCACCTCTACCTTATCTAATCCTGCCTTCTTCAAAGCAGACTGCGTTGCTTCGGCCATACGCCTAACATCCCCGCTGTACGCGGGATCTGCACTAACTGAAGGAATTCGAAGGATCTCCACCAGTTCATCTAACAACCTCTGACGGTTTTGGGCGATATATGTTTGAATGTTCATCTCAAAAAATTTTTGCCAAGGTACGAAAACCGCACATAGCAACCCTTTACAACCCTTGAAACCAAGGTCTCAATAATTTAACCTGCTCAAAAAGATGACAATACCAGAGAAGAAACGTACTTTTGCGGCCGATTTCAAATTTATGGCAGCTATCCGCAACATCGCGATCATCGCGCACGTCGACCACGGCAAAACAACCCTCGTAGACAAAATCATTTCAGAATGCAAAGTATTCGACGACCGCAAAGAGACCGGTGAGTTGGTGCTCGACAACAACGACCTCGAGCGTGAGCGCGGGATCACCATTTTGTCGAAGAACGTTTCTGTAAACTACAAAGGGGTGAAAATCAATATCATTGACACTCCGGGTCACGCCGATTTCGGAGGAGAAGTTGAGCGTGTATTGAAAATGGCCGATGGCGTTTTGCTATTGGTAGATGCCTTTGAAGGTCCGATGCCGCAAACGCGCTTTGTATTGTCGAAAGCACTAGAACTTGGGTTGCAACCTATTTTGGTGGTAAACAAAGTGGACAAAGAAAACTGTCGCCCAGACGAAGTTCACGAGGCTGTATTTGAGTTGATGTTCAACTTGGATGCTACCGAGGAGCAGTTGGAATTTACCACATTGTATGGTTCAAGCAAGAATGGTTGGATGAGCACCGATTGGAAACAGCCAACTACGAGCATCACGCCCCTGTTGGATGCGGTTTTAGAACACATCCCACAAGCGCCTTTTTATGAAGGTCCGCTGCAGATGCAGATTACCTCTCTTGACCACTCGCCTTTCACTGGTCGTATTGCCATCGGACGTGTGTTCCGTGGAACCATCAATGAAGGGGATCAGATTGCACTTATTCGCAAAGAAGGAACTCCTTTGAAGTTGAAAGTAAAAGAGTTGTTTGTATTTGAAGGCTTGGGCAGAACCAAGGTAAAGACGGTGGGTAGTGGTGATTTGTGCGCGGTTGTAGGACTTGAAGGGTTTGACATTGGCGACACCATTTCTGATTTGAATACCCAAGAGGCTTTGCCACGCATTGCCGTGGATGAGCCAACAATGAGCATGTTGTTCACCATTAACACCTCTCCATTCTTTGGAAAAGAGGGTAAATTTGTGACATCACGTCAATTGCGTGATCGCTTGTACCGCGAATTGGAGAAGAATCTCGCTTTGCGTATTGAGGATACCAATAGTGAAGACACCTTCAACGTTTACGGACGAGGCATTCTTCACTTGTCGATCTTG
>JBJOIB010000170.1:0-3056 GCA_046047375.1 Bacteroidota bacterium | reverse complement strand
TTGATGTTCAATATCCTGCCAAAGGAAGTCAATGGTTGGTGGATGAAACAAAACAAGCCATTCAGTCAACACAGGTGAAAGAAGATTTTTCGTGGGGTCTCGATCATGGCGCATGGAGCGTGTTGAAGCACCTGTATCCCGCCGCCGATGTGCCGGTCTTGCAATTGAGCTTAGATGTGAATGGTGACGCTGATTACCATTACCGTTTGGCGAATGAATTAAAGTCGCTGCGAAACAAAGGTGTGCTCATCCTGGGTTCAGGAAATATGGTGCACAACTTCCAATACATGCAGATGCCTAGCGGTGGATTCAACCAGCATTTCGGACACGATTGGGCGTTGGAGGCAAACGATTCTTTCAAAAAACTGTTGTCATCGAACGATGTCAAGTCGCTTATCAATTACAAATCCTTCAGTCGCGCCCTCAGCCTCTCAGCTCCAACACCGGAGCACTACTTGCCTATGATTTACGCACTTGGTCTTCGCAATAGCTCAGATGAAATTGCCTATTTCAACGATGCAGTGGTGGGGGGCTCATTCTCTATGACCTCATTTATCCTATCCTGAGATGCCATCAACTATAGAATTTCTAGATTTTTTACCTGCGCTATTGCGCGATGAAGTGCTACAGGCAAGCACAGAGGTTGAAGTAAAGGCAGGGGAAGAAATTCTCAGAGAAGGTCAGTATGTTAAAGTGGTTCCTTTGGTGATTGAAGGATTGATAAAAGTTTTTACCCGATACGACGATCGTGATCTCTTGTTGTATTACATCCAACCGGCTGATAGCTGCGTGATGTCGTTCTCAGCCGGATACAACAACGAACCCTCAAAAGTGTTTGCGGTTACGGAGTTGGATACACGCGCGCTGCTTATGCCCACTTCCAAGCTGGGGGAATGGACGAAGAAGTATCCTGAAATGAATGCCCTGTTTTTTCAGCAATACAACCGCCGGTACAACGAAATGGTCGATACCCTCAACCATCTTCTTTTTGAGAAAATGGACCGCAGACTCTTGAACTATTTACACGAAAAGGTGGATGTTACCGGGGCCAATCCACTCAAATTATCGCACCGACAGATTGCGGGAGAGCTAGGTACGGCGCGCGAAGTCATTAGCCGCGTCATGAAAAAACTCGAAAACGAAGGTAGGGTGATTCAACTTCCGAACGGAATAGAAATTTGCGAGCGGTGACCATAGTTACTGCCCACCAAATTTGAAGCGCTTAGCTTTGGCTTGTGATTCAATCACACCCTTACGATTAAAGCCAAAAAGAAACGTTATGAAAAAGAACATGGGCGGTGCAGACCGCATAATCCGCATCCTTCTCGCAGTGGTATTTGCAGTGCTCTACTTTACAGGTACCGTATCAGGCACTTTGGGGATTGTTCTCCTCGTATTTGCTGCTGTATTCTTGCTCACCAGCTTCATCAGCTTTTGTCCGCTGTATCCCATCTTCGGCATCAGCACCTGTAAAGTGAAAGACGCGAAGTAACCTACTCATTGTTTCGAACAAATTTTCGCTGCACACGATAAACCTGTAATCGTTTCATGAGATAAACGGCATCTGGATAAGATGCCGTTTTTTTGTTGATTATTATCGGAATCTACGTTCTTTGCACTAAATCCTCTATTCGCTCATGCGTGTACTTGTAGCTGTAGATAATTCCTTTTTCTCCGATGTAAGAGTTACGAAAGAGTGCCGTGTTTTGGCCGAATTGGCCGATGTTCACGTTGTGCATTTTGATTTCGGAACACGCACCGATGAACAAACCTTGCCTGTTATTTCGCATCCAATTCACATTCGAAAGAAATGGAAAGATGCCATGTTTTTGGTGTTCAACACGTTTCCCTTGTATGAATGGTATTGGACTTATTTCTTGCTCAAAAAAATCAAGGAACTTAATCCTCAAGTGTTGCATGTACACGATCTGTACATGGCTAAATCGGCACGAAAAGCCATTTTGAAAAGTCAACAGCAAGTGAAACTCGTGCTCGATTTGCATGAGAATTTCCCGGAGGCCATTCGCTCCTACAATTGGACAAAAGGTTGGCTTCGCTCTCGGTTGGTGCAACCTCTAAAGTGGTTATCGAAAGAAGAGGAATACCTGAGCTATGCCGACCAAATTATTGTGCTCAGTGAGGGTTACAAATCTCTCCTCTTGGATCGGTACAACAAGACCTTTCGACCTGAACAATTAACGGTCTATCCCAATGTGGTTGATACGGAAGAATTTTCTAAATACACCGTTCAACTCGATGCACAAAAAAAACCTGGTGTTACCTTGCTTTACTTCGGAGGAGTCGCTGAACGACGCGGCATCTTCGAAACCATCAACGCACTTCGGGAACTTCTCAATGAACAATTGCCTGCAAATCTGTTGATCATCGGGCCATTAGATGAGGCTGATAAACAGCGATTCTTTCATATGATTAGTCAACCTGACGTTGCTTCAGCGATTGAATATATTCCGTGGATCGAATTGCACGAGCTACCAACGTATATGCATCTTAGCGATATCTGCTTGGCTCCCTTTCATAAAAATCCGCAACATGAATCGGGGATTGCAAATAAATTGTTTCAGTATATGTTTGGTGGTAAACCCATTGTGGCCTCCAATTGCAAACCGCAACAAGAACTCATTGAAGAGGCTGAATGTGGCTTGGTTTTCTCCAATCAGACCGAATACGTGTCTGCCTTAAGAATGCTTATTTTAGATGATGCCGCCCGATCCACCATGGGAGAAAATGGAAAACGGACACTGATGGAAAAATACTCAGGCCCCAAATTCAATGAGGTTTTAACCAATCTCTATCGTAAATTTGTTTAAACGGTTGTAAGCATGCAATTCAGACCTGGCGACAAAGTTCGCTTCCTCAACGATGTGGGTGAAGCAACGGTGGTTCAAATGATCTCAAATGTGGAAGTGTTGGTGGTGGATGAAAGTGGTTTCGACTACCCCTATCCAGCGGATGAGCTGGTGAAAATCGACGCGAACATCGATGAAGATTATGCCTACAAAAGCAGAACGCCTGAAACGGCAGAAGTGATGCTGCGA
>JBJOIB010000169.1:0-3787 GCA_046047375.1 Bacteroidota bacterium | reverse complement strand
GCTGGATGGCGGGGTGAGCTACCTCGTGTATGGCAACCACACAGCCAAAATCACCGCGGCACTTCAAAACCGCCCTGTCATGGATGTGCGCGACGGCAAAAGTGTTGAAGTAGATCGTAAGAACATGGCGGTGGTGCAATTGCAAATCGCCTTGTAAGTCCCCTTTTTTATAGCAATGCCATGTCTGTAAGTCTTGTTCAGCAAGGCTTACAGGCGTGTGCATCACTTTCGTATCACAACAAGTTGATGCGGGAACCCAGAATGTCTTTGTATGAACCGCCCACCGGAATTTCTTTGGTGCTGCCTTCCAACACCAGCGCGCTACTTTGAATGGCAGCTATGCGGTGAATGTTGACAATAAACGAACGGTGCACACGAACGAAATGGGAGTTGGGCAACTTTTTCTCAATGTCTTTCATGGTGGAGTGTATGGTGTACTCCTGGTCTTCCGTGTGAATCACCACGTAGTCTTTGAGGGCTTCTACGAAGAGCGTGCGCTCGATATCGAGTTTCACCAATTGAGAGTTTTGCTTCACAAACAGCAGGTCAGCATCTTCTTTGTGCTCAGCCATTCGGCGCAGCAAATCAGCCTCAATCTTTAGTTCGCGCTCTTTTTTATGCTTGTGAATGGCCATTTCAATAGACGTGTGGATGTCTATTTCTTTGAAAGGCTTGAGAATGTATCCGTGTGGCTCGGTGACTTTGGCTTTCGCCAGTGTGCTTTCGTCGGCGTATGCAGTTAGGAAGATGATGGGAATATCAATGGCCGCCTTTATTTTTTCTGCGGCTTCAATTCCGGTCATGGTTCCCTTCAACATGATGTCCATCAAGGCGAGATCCGGTTTCAACTCCTGGGCTAATTCAATGGCTTTTTCTCCGGTGTCGGCAGATCCTACAACATTGTAACCCAGCTTTTTAAGGCTGCGCTCAATGTCTTTTCGAACAATGCTCTCGTCTTCAGTGACTAAAATATTTACTGACATGTTAGTTATCGTGGGTGGTTATTGCTTGTCAAAAGTAATTAAAAACGTTGTGCCATTCAGACTTTTCACGTCTATGGCGGCATCGAGCTGTTCAATGAGGGCGTACACGAGGTAAATACCAAGGGAATCAGACTCTTTCGGATTAAAATCGGCCGGTAGGCCAATACCGTCATCGGCTATTTTCAGCTCTACTCTGTGGTTCACCTCAGAAATTCCGAGGGTTATGTTTCCGTTGGATCGTCCTTTAAACGCGTGTTTCAGGGCATTCGATACAAGCTCATTTACAATCAATCCGCACGGTATGGCCTGGTCGAGGTTGAGGTTTATTTGTTTCAACTCTGTGACCAGTTCAATGGCACAATCGCCTTTGGAATAAGATTGCACAAGGTTTTTCGCTAGGGTGTTGAGGTATTCTGCGAAATCGATGGAAGAGAAGTCAGCGGTTTGGTAGAGCGTTTCGTGAATGAAGCTCATGGTTTTAATACGGCTTTGGCTTTCTTCGAGGATGCCCAGAATGCGCTCATCATCCACAAACGACGATTGAAGGTTTAAGATGCTGCTGATCACTTGCAGGTTGTTTTTCACCCTGTGGTGTACCTCTTGTAACAGCACTTCTTTCTCTTTCAAGGAGGCCAAAATCTTTCGATCCATGGACTTTCGGTCGGTGATATCGAATACAAGGCACGAAATTTCCTCGATTTCATCTTGTACGCGCACCGGATTCATGAAAAACTCCACCCACTCCGTTTCGCCTTGCGCTGTTTTCACCGGAATTTCCAACTGGTTGGTTTCACCTTTGAATACTTCTGTAAAGACAGATGGGTTGAAGTGATAGAGGTTGTGGTCTATGATGTCTTGTAAAAGGTCGAAAAACGACTCTCCCGTTTTGTATTTTCTCGACAGGTTGTTCTTCAGCCAATTGTGCACATGCTTGTTACTGCTGGTAAGCACGCCCTTGCGGTTGAGGGTGAAGATCATGAGGTTTTCAGAAGAGTTGAAGATGGATTCCAGCTTTGCCCCTTGTTGTTTGGCCGTTTTCTCTGTTTTACGCAAGGTGGTAATGTCGCGGAAAATAGCCCGTATACTATCGGCTTTATTGGCTTTGGAGCGGATGGTGGTGGAGCCAAAAACCTGTATTTCTTCTCCTTCTAGCGATAAGAAGGTAAGCTCCCGCTCTTGTTCTCCGAACCATTCAAATAGATTCAGTCCTTTGACCTCTGGCAGTATCTGCGCAATGTTCAAGTTGCTGATCTGCTGTTGGTTCACGCCCAGTTTTTGACAGAACGCTTTGTTGGCGTATTTGAAATTTCCCTCTTCTCCGATGGAGAAAATGAAGTCAGTAGCATTCTCAAACAAATCACGGTAGCGTTCTTCGCTGGCGCGCAGTTCTTTCTCCGCTTTTTTGAGTTCGGTAATATCGCGCGATACTCCCATGGAGCCGAATACCTGGCCTGATTCGTTTCGGATGATGCTGGCTGACAAAAGTGAAGTGAACACCCTTCCAGAATGGGTAATGTTTTCTATTTCTCCGCTAAACGATTGATTTTCTTTAATTTCCTTGATAACCCTTGCGGCATCATCGGGATTTTTATAGAGCATACTGAGTTCTTTCCCCATCACCTCTCCTGAGGTGTATCCAAACTGCACTTGGGCTGCGTGGTTGAACTCCGTAATTCTATTGCAGTCATCCACTGCAATGATCATATCGATGGAGCTTTGGATGATGTTACGGGTGAAATTCTCAGCTGCACGCAATTTTTCCTGGGTGCGCTTATGCTCTTCAATTTCCCGTTTGAGCACCATGTTTATTTCCTCAGCAATTTCCGCCCTCATGGTTTCTTGCATGAGCTGCATGCGAACGCTGAGGTTGTTCATATTCACCTGAATAGACGGCAATCCTTCGTACACCGTCAGGGTGGGTTTGAAGCCCACGAATACTTCTGATCCGTCTCGGGAAATGATTCTGTATTCTTTGTACGATACCTCCTCACCTTCTCGTGTTCGCAGCAAATCGCTGGTAAGTTTCAACTGGTCTTCCCGGTTGAAGAACGAAAGGAATTCTGTTTCGTAAATTTCGTCTTCATCTTCAGCTCCCATCAATTGCACTCCGCTGTAGTTCACGTACTTAATGAGTCCTTCAGTGAGAATGAAAATTCCGTTCGGTGAATGCTCAACGAGCGATTTGTAACGTTCAGTGCTTTGTTCAAGAGCCTTTTCAGCGCGCTTCCTGCTGGTAACATCGTAGAACATGAATACCTTCATGCGCTGGTTGCGGTATTCGATGTATGAGCATGATACGTCCATCACCAGTAACTGGCCCGACTTGGCCCGGGTGATGATTTCTGTTTTATTGAGCGCGCGAAGGTCTACGGTTTGCTCCAGGCGAATCAGATCAGCTTCATTCACAAAATCCATGATCGAACGGCCTATGATGTCGTCCGGACTGTTGAAGCCGAACAATTCAGCCATTTGTGGATTGCAGTCTCTAATGATGCGGTCTTGGGCGAACACCACTCCTTCGAGGGTAACTTCAGAGAGTGCTTTGAAGCGCGATTCACTTTCACGGATGGCTTCTTCGTAGAAGATACGTTCTGATATATCGCGCACTACCAATTGCACAATGGCCGCACCTGCTTCTTCGCAGCGCGAAAAGGTAACTTCAGCGTGAAACTGACTGCCATCGGCCCTGCGGCCAATCAACCTCTTACGGTCAATGTCTCCCGATTTAAGGGACACCATTTTTTTGTGCACCAACACCTGATCATTGGCCGACAATACAAAGAGTCCGTTTTGTTGCGAGAGTG
>JBJOIB010000168.1:0-3448 GCA_046047375.1 Bacteroidota bacterium | reverse complement strand
CTCGCTCCACAGGGGAAGTGGCATTCAAGCTCGATTGTGGAAATGTGGATATCGACATTTTTGACCAATTTCCATCAGAGTTACAGGCTGATTGGGATGGCTTGGTTGGAGATTCCAGCGTATTCCTTCAAACGAAGTACTTTTTAGCATTAGGTGTGGAGCATGCGTCCATACGGTATGTGTTTGCGACCTTTCGAAGGCAAGGCTCGTTGGTGGGCGTTGCGGCTTTTCACGCTGCAATAGCGGAAAGTGCAGATCCGGCGGCAAATTTGGGGAATGGAGTGCTTAAAAAGGCAGTATCTCACCTCACGAGGAACCGAGGTTTGAAGTTCAGAGTACTCGTGCTTGGAAATAGCTTTGCCACAGGAGATCATGGCTTTCGATTTCGACCAGAAATAGAAGCATCAGCTCAGATTGCTGCCTTAGACAGGTGCATTGAAATGATTCAAGAGCGCTCAAAAAGCGATGGAAACAAAATCGGAGCAGTGATTGTGAAGGATTTTTATCCTCAGCATTTTTCTCTTTCCGATCGCTTTTCCGATGCCGGTTTTTCAGAGTTTTATGTGGATCCGAACATGGTGATGCCGGTAAATCGCGATTGGCAATCGTTTGATGACTACCTCAATGCGCTAACTACGAAATACAGAACCAAGGCCAAGTCGGCTTTGAAGAAGTCGGAGCCCCTTCAAATAGTGGATCTCACCGCGGAAGATATTGAAACCTATCACGATGATCTTTTTCGCCTTTACAACCAGGTGTACCAACGCGCTGATTTTCGATTGGGAAAACTGGAGGCGACTGCCTTTTTTCAACTTAAAAAGCAGCTTAAGCAGTGTTTCCTGCTGAAGGGGTACTTGCTGGACGGTAAATTGGTTGGGTTTCAAAGTGGATTTTACTACGACAATAAACTCGATGCACATTTTGTCGGGATTGATTATGAGTTCAACCATAGCCATGCGGTATATCAACGGATGCTATATGAGTATATTCGCGCGGCCATTGAGATGCGCATGACCCAAGTGATTTTTGGGCGTACAGCCATGGAGATAAAAAGCACGGTTGGGGCTTTTCCTGTGGATATGAAATGTTATATCCGCCACAGGAGCAAAGCACCAAATACGCTGCTGAAAATATTGTTTGGCTACATCAAGCCGGGTGAGTTTGAACAGCGCGTTGCATTCAAGCAAGCTGAGCTGGCACAACTGCAATTATCCAAATAACGATGTCGGTAAAAAATGAGCGTTTGCTCTTGTTAGTGCTTGCAGCTGTGCAATTCACGAACATTGTTGATTTTATGATCATGATGCCCATGGGAGATATTCTCCAGCGGGCTCTTCAGATCAGTCCGTTTCAATTTTCCTTGCTCATCTCGGCGTATCCGGTTGCGGCATTCGCGGTGAGTTTATTCGGTGTGTTTTTCCTGGATAAATTCGACCGGAAAAAGGCCTTGTTATTTGCCTATGTTGGCTTTGTGCTAGGTACTTTATCAAGCGCGGTTGTTCCCAATACCGATCATCATGAGATGAACTATTACCTCTTCATTGGAACACGCTTGCTTACCGGATTGTTTGGAGGTATACTGGGTGCTTTGGTGATGTCTATCGTGGGGGATGTGATTCCTCTTGAGCGACGGGGAAGAGCCATGGGATTGGTTGCAACAGCATTTTCTCTGGCATCTGTGGTAGGTGTGCCACTCGGATTGGAGTTGGTGAACCGGTTTGAAGGGAATTGGCATATACCTTTTTACATGGTATCAATGTTAGGGGCGCTGGTTATTCCGCTTATCATTACACAAGTTCCGTCAGTACGCGGTCATCTCGATAACCGCACAGGGCCAGCGGATCCGTTTCGAACGCTGCGCGTAGCCTTTAACAGTGTGAATCAGCAGAAAGCCCTCTTATTCATGACGTTGCTGATTATCGGACATTTTTCTATCATACCGTTCATTACGCCGTACATGATCAATAATGTCGGTCTTACGCAAGCGCAAATTCCGTGGATTTATTTCGTTGGTGGCGCTTGCACTGTTGTGAGTTCCCCGCTGGTAGGGCGTTTGGTGGATCGCTATGGTAGAAAACGCATGTTCGCAATCATGGCCACATTCTCCATGCTGCCGGTGTTGCTCATTACGAACTTGCCTCCTATGGCTTTAGGGTTTGTGCTGGTAATTACGGGCTCGTTTTTTATAGCCGTAACCGGCCGAATGATTCCTGCCAATACGCTGATTACCGCTGTTGTGAAACCAGAAAACCGAGGTGGTTTCATGAGTTTGAATAGCTCATTTGTTTCATTGGCCACTGGAATAGCTTCTGTAATCGGAGGGTCTATTGTTGTTCAACCTTCACCAGGCGAACCTTTGCAGAATTACATGTGGGTGGGACTGATTTCGGTTACTTTCAGCGTGATCACCATTTTGTTATCGCGCAGATTGCAAGAGACGGGCGCTTAGTCTATCTCCATTCCTCCACCGTCGAATCCTTCCCCACCGGCAGCTCCTCGTTCTCGGCGCTCTTTGCCGGCCTCAAGTTTTCCAAACCTGTATGCGAAGGTGACGAATAAGTTGCGTGATTCGCGTTTACGCATGCTGTTTTGTTCAAAGCCAGGTCCAAAGGAGTAAAAGCTAAATTGACGGGTATCGAACACATCTCTCAGGTTCACTGTTAATGTTCCTTTTCCTTTGAGAATGGCAGTCTTTACGGCGATATCTGCGAAATACATATCGCTCATTTGTCCTTGTAAATTGTTTTCTGGTGCACGATAAAAACCCGTGAGTTGTACCTGTAAGCCGTTGTTAAATTTCATGGTCGACATTCCACGTGCCGACCAACTGTATGCTGTTACACTGAGGTCACTTTCAAGGTTGGTACCATCGCTTTGCACCCTATAACCGTTCATGCTCACATTCACGGTCCACCACGAGTTAATGGTGTAGTTAACCACGGCTTCAAGTCCAATGTTGCTAACGCCGGCGAGGTTTTGAAACGAGGTAGTGCTCACACCGGCGGTGTCTATGGTTTTGTAGTTCCGAATCACCTGGTTTACATCTTGCATATACACAGAGGCCATGAAAGTGCTTTGTTTCTTTCTCAAACTATACGTGAACTCGTAGGCGTTGACAAATTCAGGCAATAGAAACGGATTTCCGCGTCGCAGGTTCAGGTTATCGGAATAGCTCGGGAAGGGATTCAGTTGCCGCATACCCGGACGGTTCACACGCCGGCTGTAGCTCAATTGCAATTCGCCCGCCTTTTTCAGTTTGTAGGTTAAGTAGGTGCTTGGGTATAGCGCGAAATAATTGTTTGTAAAGGTCGAATCGGAATCTACCAAAGTGCTTTTGGTGAAAGCTTGTTCTGCGCGCAAGCCCGATGAGAAAGACAGTTTTTCCCATTGATACCCATAAGTACCATAAACGGCGTGAATTTCTTCGTCGTAGTGAAACGTGTTGTTT
>JBJOIB010000167.1:0-4451 GCA_046047375.1 Bacteroidota bacterium | reverse complement strand
TTTTACTACCGCGAGTACGAGCGAGATATGTCTGATCCAAATCCGGATAATTGGAAGCATATTGAACGACATACACCTTTTCAAATGAGGGGTCGATTCACTCCAACGTCAGAGGGGCAATGGTGGGTTGAAGCGCGCATCATCACCAAAGGTGAAACGATGAAGGTAAGCAAGACTTCTTTTACTGTTGTTGGCAGTAACCTGCCCGGATTTGTTGAAGTGGGCACGTCCAAGCGCTTTCTCTCCCGCGATGGCAAAACCCTTTTTCCCGTGGGGCAAAACTTGCCATGGCCATCATGCCATAAAGACTTCGACTCTACATGTACCAAAATCTATTGCGCCGGCTCCGAAGCTTGGTGCCATTCGCGGATCATGGGTCCGTATGGCTTCGAAGTCTATGAACGTGAGATGCAAGCCCTTGCAGATGCTGGTGGAACTTGGTTTCGCATGTTGATTGCTCCTTGGAATTTGGAGATCGAGTTTGAAGAGTTGAACAACTACTACGATCGATTGCACTGTGCGTGGGAGACCGATCGGATTCTAGAAAATGCACAGAAAATGAACTTGTTGGTACAATTCAATTTGCAAGTTCACTACCCGCTTGAGAACCCATCCTCCTACTCCATGTTGCAATGGGATTTTGGCGATCTACCTTGTTATCCGTGGGACAATCCCTACTGCTATGCCGATGAGTTAAACTTAAAGGAGCCCATCGATTTTCTTCGAAGCAAAGAAGCACAGTATCATTACAAAAATCGCCTTCGCTATTTAATTGCCCGATATGGATACTCTACTTCCATCGCTGTTATGGAGTTGTTTTCTGAAGCGAATAACATCAACAATGATCCAAATGTGAGCGAAGACTGCGTTGTTGGTGCGGGTGAACCCAAGCTTCCCTACTACAACCGGAACAACGAGTTGCCACCCGCCATCTCTCAATGGCAGAAAGAGATGACCTCGTTTATCAAATCCGGATTGAACCACCGTGACCATCTCCTCGGGGTATCGTATACCGGTCTGCCCTCGTTTACCCGAGGCGATTCCTCCTTTTATCATCCTTCTGTTGATGTTGCCTGTTGGAACGACTACACCATCGCTGTAAACAAGTACTCTCGATCATTGGATCTTGTGCACAATTTCCAGGACAAACGGCAACGCGGAAAGTTTACCAATTTTGACCCACCAGCTATCGGAAAGCCCATGATGCTGTCAGAAACAGGTCCGGGCATTGCTGAAATCGAGTATTGCGACGGCAACATCCGCTGGATTAAAGCGGCTTGGTTGAGCACGTTTACAGGCATGGCTGCGACTCCTGCCAATTGGAGCATGGATCACCATCCTGATTTATGGAAGCATTTCAGAAACATCCATCTTTTCATGAAAGATATTCCGTTGGACGAGGAAGCATGGGAGAGTGTTAAAGAGGTACGAAAAGACAATAAAGCAGAGGTTTTAGCGTTAAGGAGCGGATCTGGAGAAAACAGACTTATTGGTGCTGTTCACAACAAAACAGTTAATTTCTACACCAGAAGAACGGGGGAGGATCCATGTGGCAATCTTGATGTTGTTGGGCTTTACATGCCCGATGAATTGCGCAAGGCAGAGACTTTGACATCCGGAAAGGGAAGTAAAAAACTTGCGTTATCTTCATTGGGGCCTTTTTCAAATTACACCATCGAATGGATAGACCCGTTGTCTTTGAAGGTTGTACAGAAAACAGAAAAGTCGGCATCGCTCTCCGGAAAGCTCGTACTCGATTTTCCTGATTTATCATCCGATGGACTTCCTTTTCTGCTGTTTCGCATCTATCGAACAAAATTCGGATGGTGAAATCCGCCACACACTGTTCGTCTAGATTTCGCCTTTTCTCCGCTCTTCGCATCGAAATGAAAGGAGAATACTTACCTTTGTCGCATGGTTAATGATCAGTCTTTTTTACCCTACAACAGCGAGCGTTCAGATCTCGTCATTCCTGAGTACGGCCGCAATATTCACCAAATGGTTAACTACGCCATCTCTGTAGCTGATCGTGAGGAGCGCAACAAAGTTGTTCGGGCTATCATCAGTGTTATGGGGCAGTTATTCCCACACCTGAGAGACATAGAAGATTACAACCATAAGCTTTGGGATCATTTGCACATCATGGCAGACTTTCAGCTCGATGTAGATTCCCCCTACCCTATTCCAGAGCGCAGCACACTTGAGACCAAGCCAGATCGTGTTGGTTACCCTTCAGGCAATATTCGCTATGGCCATTATGGCAAGATTGTTCAAGAGCTCATAACGAAGTGCATAGCGACAACGGATGAAGAAGAGCGTCAGGCGTTCACCATTTCCATAGCGAATTTAATGAAGCGTCATTACATTACCTACAATCGCGCAACCGTCGAAGACACGCTAATTTTAACTCAATTAAGCGAACTTTCTGGTGGGAAGTTGACATTGGCCGAGGGTGTAGAATTGATCAGTGTTGCAGACATCAACAGGCAGAACGCTGCTAATCCAGTTCACAACGGCTTGGTTAAGAAGAAGAACAATAACAACAAGCGTAAAAACAACAAGAAGCGGTAATCGCTATTCATTTTATCTTGTCAATAAGTTTTACGTTTCACCTTACTTCATTGCACCTTATTTAGAATCTTTCACCGTCGAAATTTGTGACGATGAATACATTCAAAATTCAAGGCGGAAAGCCATTAAAAGGGGAAATCGTTCCTCAAGGAGCAAAAAACGAAGCGTTACAAGTAGTGAGCGCAGTATTGCTTACAGCAGAAAAAGTAACCATTTCTAACATCCCAGACATTGTTGATGTAAACAAGTTGATTGACCTATTGGGAGAACTTGGGGTGAAGATCAACCGAATTTCCCGAGATACTTGTGAATTTCAAGCAGATCAGATAAACGTTGACTACTTAACATCTCCAGAGTTCAAGAAAAAGGGCTCAGAACTGCGTGGTTCCATCATGATTATGGGGCCTTTGCTGGCGCGATTTGGCAAGGCCTTCATGCCACGACCAGGGGGAGATAAGATAGGACGTCGTCGTATCGATACCCATATCATAGGCTTCGAGAATCTCGGCGCTACCTTCCATTACGATTCGGGTGAGAATTTTTACCGAGTAACGGCAGACAAGCTGAAAGGCGCATATATGCTCCTGGATGAAGCATCTGTTACAGGGACCGCTAACATCGTGATGGCAGCCGCTTTGGCACAGGGCGTAACAACCATCTACAATGCTGCCTGTGAGCCCTATTTGCAACAGCTGTGCAAGATGATTAATTCAATGGGTGGTAAAATCTCTGGAGTAGGCTCCAATTTACTTACCATTGAAGGTGTTGATGTTCTTGGAGGTTGTCAGCATCGCTGTTTGCCAGACATGATCGAAATTGGCTCTTTCATTGGGCTAGCCGCGATGACGCGCAGCGAAATTACCATCAAGGATACCGCTTATGACCAGTTGGGAGTCATTCCTTCTGTTTTTGGAAGACTTGGAATCGAAATGGAACGTCGTGGTGATGATATCTACATTCCAGCGCGTGACGTGTATGAAATTGACACATTCATTGATGGATCGATCCTAACCATTGCAGACGCACCCTGGCCGGGATTCACGCCAGATTTATTATCAATCGTCTTAGTCACTGCTACTCAAGCCCGTGGTAGTGTTCTGATTCATCAAAAGATGTTTGAGAGTCGCTTGTTTTTCGTTGACAAGCTCATCGACATGGGCGCACAGATTATTCTATGCGATCCGCACCGTGCCACAGTGATCGGACTAGAGCGAAAAACGGCCTTACGTGGGGTTACTATGACCTCTCCAGATATTCGTGCAGGCGTATCCTTGCTGATAGCAGCCCTTTCCGCAGAAGGCGAAAGCACGATCCACAACATCAGTCAGATTGACAGAGGGTATCAAAACATCGAACATCGATTGAAGGCATTGGGTGCTCAAATCGAACGAATATGATTCCAATTCAGTAATGTTTCTGTGTACTTAACCTTTGGAACGATTCTTGGAAATGCGCGGCGGGTTTAGTACCTTTAACCTTCATTTAAAGAATTTATGAAACTGAAAACACTCACCTTTGGTGCCTTGATCGTTGCTTCACTATTTAGCTTCGAATGGAATTCTGCACCGGCTGTAGGAAAAAAGATGGCAGCATACACACCTGCAGAAGTCGGAACCGCCATTGGCCAACAGGCGCCAGAAATAGCTATGACAGGAGTTGATGGAAAAGTGATCAAATTGTCTAGTCTGAAAGGAAAATTGGTTTTGATTGATTTCTGGGCATCTTGGTGTGGGCCGTGTCGTCGGGAAAATCCCAATGTTGTGAACGCATACAACAAGTACAAGACGGCTAAATTTAAGACAGCTAAAGGCTTCGAAGTATTTAGTGTTTCTTTGGACAAAACGAAAGAGGCATGGATCAAAGCTATTGAGCAAGATAAA
>JBJOIB010000166.1:0-4619 GCA_046047375.1 Bacteroidota bacterium | reverse complement strand
AAGGACATCAGTAAGGTTATTTCGTGAATTCGCCGCTTTTCAGCAGTTCTGACTTCGTTTGTATGCCGTAGGTATAAAGACCTTGACGAAGCGAGGTTATATCGACATTCGTTTTACCGCTCGGTAAAGAGCCAAATGTTTTTTCCATCACCAGCTGTCCGGTAATGGTGTTGATCTTCACCGTCACCTCTTCAGCAATTTCCTCCCCCGGGGAGAGCGATAGTTGATCGCCGGCGACATTTACTTCTATTGTTCGCTTGGTGTCAGTTGTTTCTTCACCCAAGGCTGCAATTGGTTCCATATTCGCGAGGTCGCCCTCTGTACCGCCGCCAACACCGCTTACTTGTATGGCTACAAAACTGGTATCAGAGCATACTTCGTTGGAAGCAATGAGTTTCACGTTGTACTGCCCCCAGTGGGTGTACGTGTGTGTTGGCTGAAAATTGGTGCTATCAGCAGACCCATCGCCAAATTCCCATTTGAATTGGTAGGCATTGGGTGAAGAATTGTTGATGAACGTGGCCACACCACCTTGGTTGAGGTTTACCATATTTGAGAAGGCTCCGGCCTCAGAACGAACGCCGAGTGGGTCACGCAGGTTGACTAGCAGTTCGGCAGCAAGGTTTTCGCATCCATTGTTCGCGGTAACCTGGTAAATACCTGCGGGCAACTCAAACAAGAGTGTGTCTCCGTGCAGATCATTCACATTTCTCGTGTAGCCATTGTCTCCGTTAACGATAGACACATCCCAAACGTAATTTCTATCTGCAATGAGGTGAATTATTCCGTTGTTCATTTTGTTGCAAGTAGCGGCAACGCCCATAGCGGTTACCTGACCTTCAACAGCAGCCTCCACTTGTACTATTTTAGAAGCAGCAGAGCAGAACTCATTGTTGTTGGTAACTTGTATTTCGTAAAAGCCGGGGGCAACATTTTCCATATGGTCTGCGGTCGTGAGGTTTTCGGATGTGCGAATCACATTGCCCATTTCGTCTATCCAAGTGTACGTCCATGGAGCATCACCAAAGCCTTGTGCAATGATGGAAGCATTGTCTTCACCCGGACAAGATTCGTTCACAACAGTTACATCCAACGGCGCATTTACGCGCAGTGTAAAACGTGTTGCGAGATCCATTTCACCCTTGCTGAAGGAGTAACTATCACCGAGGTTGAAAGGATGGGTAGTTTCTGTTTCTTTATCTTCCAGAACCAGGCAAATATTGTCTTCGAAACTATCAACCATGATGTTGGTGATGGTAAACGACGTTTTGTTTCCTGGCTTGATCATCAGACCTACTTCAAAACTCTCATCTGGAACAGGCATGAGGCATATGCTCATAGGGTCCAGTGTGGTGTCAGGCAACAAGGCAATGTTCGGTAAGTCGGTGTTTGTTGCGAACATTTTCACGGCATCGTAATCTGAATCAAATTCGTTCGAAGCCAGGTAGTTGAATCCTAGAACGGCATCATCCCAAATGGCTGCATCGGATGTTGTGAGCTTGATGCGGATGAGGCTTTCCGTGTTTGCGTCAGCGCTGCGGAGCATAACGCCATTTGATGTGTATTTTGCTTGCTCGTTGATGGTAAGCGTGGCATTGTTACCAACTGCTTTCACCCAGAAAGCTTGAAAAGAACCAATTTTGCCTTTGAGCTGACCGGCGGAAACTCCGTTGTTGTAAGATGAATACTGGCCTTGTGAAGGGTCAAACGCATATACAGCCCCTGTGATTCCTTGTCGACTCCAGCCGGCTTGGTTGTCCCAGTCAATGGCACACGGATATGGATTACCAATCAGGTGCCACCCTTTGTTTCCATTCCCTTGCGGGTTATTGTTGGTGAGTTCCCACGTGTGTTCACCTCGTTTAAAGGTTCCTTCCATATCGAGAGTGGTACCGGATGGAATGAAATAGGTGAAATAACCTGCACCGTTTTCGATTGTTTCGGTGATTCCACCAATGGCATAAAATCCAGCCGCCATGTCGTTATCTACATTGGCATCGCTGTATTTCCGAATGTTTGGCCATGGATTGGCAGCGCTGGGGTAATTGGGATAGTCAGCACCCGGAAACCCAGTTGTTGGAATATCGTCATTCCATTGCTCGAAAGTGGCATCTGTGAGTGGTGTGGCAAGCATGCGCCAGTTTCCGGAGGCGGCAGGAAAGAAGCGATGATAGATGATACTATCACCAATGATCTCTGCATTGTCTGCTATGGTTCCAATAGCGCCTTGCACATCGGTGCCAGAAACAAGTGTAACGGTATGGTCATTCCAATCAATGGTTCCTGCATCAGGCTGTAGCAATCCACTGAGTTCTATGTCGGTTTCAAGACTTACAGTTCCAGAAGTGTTGATACGCAACCCATGAAAGCGAGGAACGCTTGTGCCTTGTATCGATTGGTCTGAGTTCCCTTCAAAGGTTACTTTTCCCTCTCCAGGCGAAAATGTTCCGTTGTTAATGAAGTCTCCCGTAACACGTAAGTTCGATGAGCTGTTGTTGAACTGTATGGCGCATCCCGCGCCGATGGTGATGTCGTTTACCCGGATAGTTCCGTTTATTTCAGGATTCGATCCTGTCGTTGAAAGCACAACATCATCGCCCTCGGAAGGTATTTCACCAAGAAGCCAGTTCAGTGGGTTTTCCCAATCATTGTTTACGATTCCGTTCCAAGTGTATGTAATGATAGGGTCATCTTCATCATCCTCCTCATCATCCTCCTCGTCATCATCTTCCTCATCCTCCTCCTCTTCAAAGGAGATAGGCATGGCTATGGTGCGAGCTGAAATACCAGGTCCGCTTATAGCAAGGTTGAAATTTCCACAATTCAATGTCTCAGGTGTGGCATCATCGCAATCTGTTGCAAAACGGTAATTGTACGAAGACCACGTCGTGCCTGTACTTGCTGTCTCGGGTAAATTCACATAATTACTTTGTCCGTTGCAGACTATGTAACCTTGAAGCATCCACAGGGAAGTTGGGATGTTCGATCCACTGAAGGAAACACTGTACTCCATTTTGGTTCTGTACAGGTATCCCCAAGGGCAAAAGCTTGGGGCTTCAGTTTCTACCGGATTTACGGTAACATGCACAGTGTATCCGTGCGATGATACTACTTCTACGGTTGATTGTCCGTAAGAATAATAGCCTATAGCACTGAAAATGAGTAGAATAATTGCTTTAAATAGCACGGAGGTTGCCACTTTGTTTATCATAGATCGACATCATTAGGAATCGCGTTAGCTGATTCAGTTAGCTCACGTTCTTACGCACCTTGAATTGCCGGGTTAGCCCTTTCTGATGCTTTCAGCAAAGCCTTACAAGGATGGGTTATGGAAACTTACAAGCGACGTAAGGCCTGGGTGGGAAATGATCAGATGGCTGGTGGCTAAGTTGTTGAATGCATTGGGCTTAGCTCGTGATTTGTGTCTTGAAGAAACACTTTCTACGCGATTTTGCTACCTTAGACGTATGAAACACGCCATATACGTTTTACTTCCTTTAGCCCTTTTAGGTTGTAAAAAAGAAAAGGAAGATACTAACACCGCAACGACCGATCAGCCAAGCATCATATTTACTTTTCGTTTCGACGAAGATCAAGCCCGACTGGATAATTTCGGAAATCCATCTGTGATTCCAGCTGGACACGCAGCTCAAACACCTGAATTTCACGGAATATCAGCGAATTATATTGAACTCACTCCTAATGGATTTACGCCTTTGGGTGGGGGAGAAATTATCTATGACGGTCCGCAAACAACGGAAGGTGGGGAATCAGCCATTGATTTTGACCTTGCTCGCATTGTTGCTGAGGACGAAATGTTTGTGAAAATGCCGCTTTCTGCCATGGAACCAGGCACGTATATGTTTGCCCGCGTTTCATTATCGTATCAGAATTATGAAATTGATTTTTTGGCGAGTGGATTGAATTTGCAAGGACGAATAGCCAGTTTTGTGGGTTTCAACAACTACATCAGTTCATATACCATTGATCAGCAAACTGTAGAAGTGAACGCCAATAAATTGCAGGGGTATTGGGGCTTTGAAACGCTCGGACAAGTGATCACAGGACAAGCTCCTGCCGGGGCTACCACGGTTGTAAATCCATTGTGGAACACATCGCCTATTCCTGCTGGAAGTTGCATTGTGACCGGTCAGTTTGCTGAACCACTCACCATCACCGGCAACGAAACCGAAGATGTGGTCGTGGTTTTATCGCTCTCAGTGAACAATAGTTTCGAATGGATTGATGACAACGGCAATGGCCTGTACGAGCCGAATGCTGGCGAACAGGTAGTTGATATGGGAGTACGGGGCTTGATTCCGATTGCTCAATAATCCTCTTCAGGAACAGCTGAGGTATGGCCTGTCGACTTCAGTCCGTTTTCTCTTGCCATGCGCATGCCCGGGTCTTCTTCAGCTAGCGGAAATACATCCACTAGTTTCGTGTAATTGATGGAAGGAATTACACACGTTGAAATGGTGTGCTTCAGGAAATCTGTGGTTTTGTCGAAAGCATCCCGTATGTCAGCCGCTGAAACCAAAAAGTTTTGGTTCGATTCTTTCTCTGCCCCGCGCTCTTCATCAAAGGTCACAAAAGCCACTTTGACGCGAAACCAATGA
>JBJOIB010000165.1:0-13612 GCA_046047375.1 Bacteroidota bacterium | reverse complement strand
CGAAAGTTCACACTTCCACCTTCGGCAACCGCTCCAACCCATCCGTTGGCTCGCACGGGTTCTATTTGCACCGGATCAACATACCATGCGGCAATGTGGCCTGGCCCGGCCTCCAGGGCGATAGACAAATCATGTCCGTGCGTAAGGTCGCCCGAATAGTGTTTCCCGTTGAATTCGAAGTGAAATTTCATAGTGGTATAAAAAAAGAAAGCGCCACCACCGGTGACGCTTTCGAAGATATGGATGTTTTTCTTAGTTACAACCCATGGTTCCGAATCCTGGAACTACAGCGAAATCAGGATCTTCTTCATTGCCCTCTTCAAATTCAAGGAACAAATCCAACAATCCTAGGTAGTCACCAGAGAACGAAATCTCACCACCGGAAACATTGAGTTCACCGCCGGCTGAGAGGTAGATACTGAACGTCGTAAAGTCGATCAGATAAGCAAATCCGTGGTCTGCAAGATCGTCTGGATCTTCTTCGAGGTCTTCTAGCCAGTTCAAGATTTCGTAGCTTCCTGAAGCTTCGTTATCGTACACAATGTACATAGCGAAACCTTGGAAGAAATCTTCAAACTCAGCATCTTCGTCTACCTCGCCTTCAGCAAGGGCTTCGAAGTTACCTGCGATACCAAGAACTACAGATACACCGTCGAACGAGCCGCCGAGATCAAACAAATCCAAACCGAGCGCTTCATCAGAAGCAGAGAAACAGAAGGTGTAGTTGATGTCTAATGCAGACTCACCTGCTACCACTGTTCCGCCGGTGTTAGAACCGATTGAACCTGCTCCGACAAATAGGATGCCGCCGCCACCTTCATAAGGGACGAAGACAACCTCATCTGAGTTGGAAAAGTTCCAGCCCGGATTCGGAGTAGAAAAGCTAAACTCGCGTGTTTCAAGGTTGAAACGATACACGGTGCTTCTGTCTTCACTTACAATACCGATCTCAGGCAAGCGAGAAACAATACGTTCTGCTGTGCGCAAGTCTTCAGTATCGATAGTTACTTGACGATTTGCATAAGACCCTGCGCCTGTTTCTTCTTTCTTACAGCCGGCAAGAAATGCCACTGCACCGAAAAGAACCACAGCGAAGGTCGAAACTTTAATCATTGATACGTTTTTCATAGGTCAATTAGTTGAACAACCATCCTAGACGGATTCTGGCGTTCACGTTTGGACCGAATGCAGATGAAGAACCGTTAACGATTGCTACTGGAGCGTCTTCGTCTGAAGCCAAACCGTTTGCAAGGTTGTAAGCTACAAGATCAGACAACTCTACAGTTGAATCACCTTCATTGGTTTTAGCGAAGCCAAAGCCCATTTCTGCTCCAAGATAAACATTATCTGCGAAATAGAAGTCAAAACCAGTTACCAAGTTGAATCCAAAAGTAGTGTATGAATCCTTGTTGGTTTCTGTCCAAACTACATACTTCTCTGGCTCACCAGCGTTGTCGATGTCGTTTGGTCCCCAGTTTTCCTCTTCTGTAGACATGTTGCCCATTCCGAATACGATCTCAGCACCTACGTACGGAGACAAACGGTCTGTTCCGTCAAAGTGAATTTCGTATCCTGGCTGGATAGAGAAATCAAAAGTTTTGTCGGTGGAAGTCAACATAGGGCTTACAGGGTTCGATGCGCTGAACTCACCCTCTTGTGCAGTGATGGTTTCTTCAGAAGTAGAACCTACGAAAAGGTTTACACGGAAAGCTGAAGACTCATCCAAGAATGTACGGAAGCGAATTCCGCTGATTGAAATTGGGCTTCCGCCGAGTGGAGCGAACTGAACTTCGATGTTCTTGTCACCTCCGATTTGTTTCTGCGCTTGTACAGATGTTACTCCGATCAAAGCTGCAGCAAAAAGAAACATTGCTTTTTTCATGATGGTTAAAAATTTAGTAATACTCGTTTCCAACGTGCAAGGTGGCAAAATCCTTCACCCCCTCGGTGCGCAAAGAAACGCGGTTATTAACATTGTGCTTGTGATTTTAACATTTTTGTTCATTTCGACCCGTTATTCAACGGTAACCGATTTCGCTAGATTCCGCGGCTGGTCTACGTTACAGCCACGCATTACGGCCATGTGATAGCTCAAGAGCTGCAACGGCACGGCACAGATCATCGGCACCAAAGAATCGTCTGTTTTCGGAATTTCGATGATGTGATCGGCTAGTTTTTTCACATGGGTGTCGCCTGTAGTCACAATAGCGATGATTTTTCCCTTGCGTGCCTTAACCTCTTCAATGTTGCTGACTACCTTCTCGTAACTCTGTCCTTGCGTTGCAATTACGAAAACGGGCATCTCTTGGTCGATCAAGGCAATTGGCCCGTGTTTCATCTCTGCCGCCGGATATCCCTCAGCGTGAATGTAGCTGATTTCTTTCAACTTCAATGCGCCCTCCAAGGCTACAGGGAAGCTATATCCACGTCCGAGGTAGAGGGCATTTGCCGCTGACTTGTAGATGTCGGAAATGTGTTCTATCGTAGGATTCAACTCCAACACCTGCTCAATACGGTCAGGAATGCTGTTGATTTCAGCTATCAAACGGTGCAAACGCTCGGGCTCAATGGTGCCGCGCTTTTGTGCAACGGTGAGCGCCATGAGTGTAAGCACTAAGACCTGTGTGGTAAACGCCTTGGTGGAGGCAACACCGATCTCAGGACCTGCATGGGTATACGCACCACTGTGGGTAGCGCGTGAAATGGTAGAACCCACCACATTGCATACGCCAAAAATATGCGCCCCACGCTCTTTTGCTAGCTGAACGGCCGCAAGCGTATCAGCTGTTTCGCCTGATTGGCTGATGGCGATTACGATATCGTCTTCGGTGATAATCGGGTTGCGGTAACGGAATTCAGATGCGTATTCTACTTCTACCGGAATGCGCGCAAATTCTTCAAACAAGTATTCTCCAACCAGTCCAGCATGCCACGAAGTGCCACAACCAACAATCACTATGCGCTTGGCGTTGATCCACTTATCCTCATACAACTCAATCCCTGATAAGCGAATCATTCCTTTCTGAAGGTTCATTCGCCCTCTGAAGCAATCACGAACAGACCGAGGCTGCTCGTAGATCTCTTTCAACATAAAAGAGTCATATCCGCCCTTTTCTATCGCCTCCAACTGCATCTCCAACTCCTGGATGTATGGCGTTTTTTCGCGATTTTGGATGGTCACAATCTTCAATCCCTGCTCGCGATCGATCATCGCAATTTCCTCATCTTCCATGTACACCACGTTCTTGGTATATTCAATGATGGGCGTTGCATCGGATCCTACGAAGTACGTTCCGTCTTCGCCAATACCAATTACCAGAGGTGAACTCTTTTTTGCCGCAATGAGCTGATTGGGGTTATTGCGATCCAAAACAACAATCGCATAGGCACCAATAACTTCGTGAAGGGCAATACGAACGGATTCAAAAAGGTCTTCACCTGTTTGACGTTGCACATCTTCTATGAGGTGCGCTAGTACCTCTGTGTCTGTATCACTGCTGAACTTATGTCCGCGGTTTTGCAACTCCTCTTTCAAGGTGTTGTAATTTTCTATGATGCCGTTGTGAATGATCGCCAACCGACCGTCTCCTGAGAGATGCGGATGCGCGTTGGTGTCATTGGGCTGTCCATGGGTTGCCCAACGGGTATGCCCGATGCCCAACGAACCGGATGGAGGCACTTCTCCTATGTGCGTCTCCAGGTCTGATACCTTTCCTTTGCACTTGTGTAAACTCAGGTTTTTGTGATCGAGAATAGCGACACCGGCACTGTCGTACCCGCGGTATTCTAGTCGTTTTAAACCTTTAATGAGAATAGGATAAGCGTCTTCAGTTCCTAGATAAGCTACGATGCCGCACATAAAGCGATAGTGTTGAATTCAGTACGAAGGTAAAATAAAAGGCGATTAGTACGAGTACGTGATGACGAGTCTCATATTTTGTTCCGGATCGACCTCGCTAGCTGCCGGACCGTTCACGATGGCGCGGGTTACAGAGACACTCGCATTGCCTGACACCAAGTAAACGAAGTCAGATGGAACGGTTCCGTTAAGGTACTCCTGCACATACCGGGTGATGTTGAAGCGATATTCACCGGCGCTGGCGTCATACAAACCGCCAATGTCGATGGTGGTGCTTAACTGACCGGGCAACGACGCAGGATCGCCATCTTCATCCTCTGTCAGGAGGTAAAGCTGTGATTGGCGGGCAAACCGACTTCCCGGCTGACTAACCGGAATAATCAATTGTGCCTTGTTGATGGTAAACCCTTCACGGTCAGCAAAATCTTGTAGGTGTGGAAAACGAATCTTGGTTTTCACAGATGATCCTGCTTGCACATAGGCTTCGGTGCTACCATCAACAGGAGTGTAGTTGTTGAGGGGGTCCAGCACACCCATGTAGTCATGGTCGAAGGTATTTACCCGGGCAGACAGGCTGTTGATGGTATATTCATACACCAAAGTGTCGCTGTCATTATGATAATAGAGCGTTACCTTGGAGTCACCGTTCAGAAGATCCATATAGGCCACGCCTCCCTCGGCGGATGTGGAGTAGACGTGAAATCCCTTGAAGTATTCCAGCCAATTGGTGTTGGAGTCGTAAACATCAGCGCCAGCGGCTAAGAAACGATCGGCCAAGCCTCGGTTCAAGTGAACACGCAATTGCGGCGGCACAGAGTCTTCTCCGAAGATCAGATAATCTTCTGTGTTGAACGACTGAAAGCGATCTTCAGGAACAATGAGGTTGCCGGGGAATGTAGAAAAGCGGCTGGTGGAATAATACGATGAATCGCTGTAAATGTCTTCTGCCAATTCTTCAACGGCAAAATACTGCGTTCCACGCGGACCGTAGATGGTGCCCTCATAAACGAGGGAAAGCACGAGTGAGTCGGCCACGGCATTGGTGCCAAAGTCAACATCTGGAGACGACAAACGAATTTGTGTGTAGAATCCGGCTTGCGTCGAACCAAACTGTGGATCGATGTAGTTTCCAAGCAACGATAGAGAAAGTTCGTCGGTACGCAACGAATCTTCTTTTACGGTAAACACTTCCAGCGAAGTTGTGTCTGTTTGCAACAAAGACAATAAATCATCCTCGGGTTGAAGACCGAGTCCTATTTCCTGTTCAGGTCGTTTGCAAGCAGAAAGGAGCAGCAGCGTGATAACAGCGAAGCGCACCTTGTTCAGGTGGTGGTGAAAGGTATTCAAGGCGTTACTCTTCCACCAGGATAGACTTTCCCTCCAGAATCGAATCATAGAAAGAAGAAATGTCTCCCACATAATTATCTTCCGCATAGCATTCAATCATTGGTATATCGCGTTCTGAGATGTGCGACCGCAATTCAGGGTCGATTTTATCAGAAGCAACGACAACACCATCAGAATATTGGATGGCCAGCTTCGTAATGTTTACAAAAGTTGGGTTCTCAACAACTGAAACGCTCTTGCGATCAATGCCATCAAACGCTAGTTTGTCGATCATCTGCGGATTGAAAGTTCCCTCAAACTCATTCTCATACACGCTATACACCACCTTCGCGTTAGCAAAGTGCGGATCGTTGTTGTAGAATGACTTGATGTACACCGGCAAAACGGCGGTCATAGAACCGTGGCAGTGAATAACATCAGGCACCCAGCCGAGTTTCTTAACGGTTTCCATAACTCCACGGATGAAGAAAATAGAACGCTCGTCGTTATCAGCTTGTATTACGCCTTTGTCGTCTTTTAATGTGGTCTTACGCTTGAAAAATTCTTCATTGTCTATAAAATAGACCTGCATGCGCGCAGAAGGGATAGACGCTACCTTGATGATCAAGGGGTGGTCTGTGTCGTTGATGATGAGATTCATACCCGATAGACGAATAACTTCATGAAGTTGATGCCGTCTTTCGTTAATTTTTCCAAAACGCGGGGTGAAAACGCGAATCTCTTTACCCTTCTCGTGGATGCCCTGAGGAAGATTTCTGCTAATCCGGGATATAATGGTTTCTGAAAGAAAAGGTTCGATTTCTTGAGAAACGTAGAGGATTTTAGCTTTACTCATCAGGATTACTTTTGTCAGGAAGTTGATGCAAAATTACAAAATTTTTCGCAGCTTTTCAAGTGAATCATTTAGCTTTGGCGGGTTTTACCAAAACGAAATCGGCGGAATCAGGATGTATCTCGTTACAAATCAACACGATTGGGTGAAATTAAGGAACGGTGTTTTTCCTGAGAACTCCCGAATTGGCTTCGTTCCCACCATGGGTGCGTTGCATTATGGACATCAAACGCTGATTGAGCGGAGTGTGGCAGAGAACGATGTAACCGTTTTAAGCATCTTCGTGAATCCTACGCAATTCAACGATCCATCAGACCTCGTCAATTATCCGCGCACACTCGGTGCGGATATGGAGCTAGCCGAACGCGCCGGATGTCAAGTGGTCTTCTTGCCCTCCATCAACGAAATGTATGGCGCTGATGTGACCAGTGTGCGCGCAGATTATGGCGTTCTCACTTCTACTTTGGAAGGGGAACATCGCCCCGGACATTTCGACGGAATGGTGACCATTGTTCGGAAACTGCTGCTTGCTATAGCGCCCCATGTTGCGTACTTCGGTGAGAAAGATTTTCAGCAATTGAGTATCGTTAAAGAACTCGTGCGCAGGGAACAACTGCCGGTGAAAATCGAACCGTGTAAACTCATCCGGGAGGCTTCGGGTCTCGCCTTGAGCTCCCGCAATGTACGTTTGAGTGATGAAGGCCGTAAACAAGCCGCTTTGCTATCTGAAGTGCTGTTTTATATCGAATCCCAAGCGCACCTGAAAATGCCTGATGAGCTCATTCAACAGGGGAAAGAGATGCTCGATCGCGAAGGAATTCAAACGGATTATCTGACCATCGTAAACGCCCAAACGTTTGAGCCTGTAATGGCCTGGATGGACGCCGAGATGCGCGCCCTTGTTGCCGCTTATGTGGAAGGCGTAAGACTTATCGACAACATTGCGCTCCCACAGCGTTAAAGTGACACGAAATAGGCTAACTTTGCAGCACTGTTTTAATCGAAAAATTTACGGAAATGCAGATTGGAGTTACCCAAATTATTCTCATCGCTTTGGTGATTTTGTTGCTGTTCGGCGGTAAAAAAATTCCTGAATTGATGCGCGGACTCGGACAAGGGATGAAAGAGTTTAAAGACGCATCGAAGGGAGACGACGAGAGCAAGAAAGAAAAATAAACCGGAGGGGGGGAGTGATTAAGACGATACGAACCTTGGCCTGCTGCCTGGTAGGCCTAAGCACCTTTGTGGTCACGGCACAAGATTCTATTCCTGCAGCAATTCCAACAGACACGGAGTTGCTAAACGGCCTATTCCTGACAGAAATCGAAGACATCTGGCAGCAGTCTTTCAAAGACCAGTATTGCTTGAGCGATGATACGGCCTTTTGGAATGTGAACGGCTATGCTGCGGCTCACGTGCCACCGCTCGACACCGCCTTGGTGTATGAACGTTTGCGCCTACTCGATGCCGCCAGCCCCATGGATTTGGGACCGAATGAAGTGGTGCTCGAATACATCACGTTTTACGCATCGCGACGCAAGGAGCAACTCGGACGAATGCTGGGCATGTCGAACTACTATTTTCCCATGTTCGAAGAGAAGCTCGATAAAACGGATCTTCCTCTAGAGTTGAGGTATTTACCCGTTGTAGAATCGGCCCTCAACACCCGCGCCCGCTCGAGAGTTGGGGCTACTGGTTTGTGGCAATTTATGCTCGCCACAGGTCAGGCCTACGGTTTAGAAGTGAACTCGTATATCGATCAACGCATGGATCCTGTGCTCTCTACAGAAGCAGCTTGCAAGTACCTCGCGAAGCTGTACAGCATGTACGGAGAGTGGAACCTCGCTTTGGCGGCCTACAACGCAGGCCCAGGCAACGTAAACAAAGCCATCCGTCGATCAGGAGGAAGAAACACATATTGGGAAGTACGTCCGTTCCTGCCCAAAGAAACCCGCGGATACGTTCCTGCTTTTATCGCGGTCAATTACCTCATGAACTACCACGCAGAACACAACATCTATCCAGCACAACCTATTTGTAGCTGGCATGAAACTGATACTGTACTCGTGCGTGATGAGGTTCACTTTGAACAAATGAAGGCCGTGCTATCGGTAGACGAAGAAACCCTGTCTTGGTATAACCCCACCTATCGCAAAGGCGTTATTCCGGCAGATGGACGCGCCCATGCCTTGCGCCTTCCATACCACATGATTGCAGGGTACATCACCCAAGAAGACTCCATCAAAAAAGTGCAACCGGTAGAACCTGTAACCGTTGTAGAAGAGCCTGAAACGATTGTCTACCGCGTGAAATCTGGTGATGCCCTAGGCACTATCGCGAAAAAACACGGCGTTACACTGGCTGAAATCAAAGCATGGAATCACTTGCGAAGCAACATGATTAAACCAGGACAAAAACTGGTCATTTACCCGAATGGTAAAAATAAATCTACAGCCGCAACCGTTACTCCATCAGCGACCGCCAAAGAGAAAGAGAAAGAAACCCGAACCATACCTGAACAATGGTACACCGTGCAAAAAGGTGATACCCTCTGGAATATCGCTACCAAACACCAAGGAGTTACAGTGGAGAAAATACTTCAACTGAACGCTGGTTTGAATGCCCAGTATCTGAAACAAGGACAGAAGATACGCATTCGATAAGATATGAGAAAAACAGCGATTTTATTTCTATTTCCGGCTTTCGCCGCGATGTTTTCGTGCGACGATTCCAATGATCGCGAGGCCTTTTTGCCCGCTCGTGTTGGTCCTTCAGGCGAGGTGCTCGTGGTCTTGAAAAAAGCCGACCAAAAAGACACACTACTCCAAACCATCGACCGCACATTTGGTCAACCGTTCCCGATGCTGCCACAATGGGAGCCCGAGTTTGATGTCAACATGATTGATGTTGAACTCTTCGACCGGTTTTGGCGCCCTCACCGCAATGTGTTGTTCATAGACATTGCCGATCGCGTTGATACCAAGGAGCCCTCGTTGGTGATTCTCAAGAACAAATATTCCCGCGGCCAAATATACATGGAGCTGAAGGCCCGAACTGTGGAACTGGCCGCCGCGGAGCTGGAGAGCCGGGCCCCTGAGATAGCATCCATCCTGAGTGCAGAAGAAACAAAGCGGTACGTGAGTCTTATTCGGGCCGACAGAAATGCCGCAGTGGATGCGGAATTACAAGAGAAATACGGCGTCTCCCTGCAGCTCCCCCGCGATGCCCGTGTGATGGTGCGCGAAAAGGAGTTTGTGCTGATCGACCGCCAGTTGACTCGCCTGCAAGGAGGAGACAACCACGATGTAAAAGAGGGATTTATGGTGTACTTCTACCCTTACACCTCAGAAACGCAGTTTTCACCACAGTACCTCATCAACAAGCGAGACAGCCTATTGCGTGTCTATGTTCACGGCGCACCAGCCAATAGCTACATGGCTACCGAATTGCGTATGTTCCCCCGCTATGAGGAAATCAATTTTAACGATGCGTTTGCTGCTGAAATGCGCGGATTGTGGCGTATGGAGGGCGATTGGATGGGTGGTCCGTTCATCAGTTTAACGATGTACGACGAGCTGAACAAACGCATGGTTACCGTAGACGGGTATGCGTATGCTCCAAATTTCGATAAGCGTGAATACCTGCGCGAGGTAGAAGCCATCGTTAAATCGTTGAAGCTGGTGCCGATAGGCACAAAGCCTACCGCCTGATTTGAAGCTTCACCACGTCGAGCGTTTGCCCGTTTAACCCTTCCAATTCAACAATGTAAGCGCCCGCAGCTAGGCCAGACACCTCCAGTTGCGCTGATCCTCCTATTTGGTTTACGGCATGGCGAAGCATACGGCGGCCCGCCTCGTCGTACAACGAAACATAACTCACCAACAGACCGTCATTCCATGTAACGGTAACCGCTGAGGTGGTTGGATTTGGAAATAGGGTGGTAACCGCGGCTATTTCTTCAGCAACTGCGGCAGCCACATCCCCATTAGCGAAGGCGTATTGCCCCTTGAGCACCTTGGTCAGGTTAAACAACCCAGCGCCATTTGTTAAGGTTCCGGGCTGCCATTCATAGAACGGGTAATTGATCCATGGGTCTGCACTAGTGGCGCGCCAAACGAGCATGAGGTTGGCCTCTGTGCCTCCAACCAAATCATAGTCGAGGTCTGTCTGATCGTTCCCGTTGTAGTTGATTCGCCCGTCTAACTCAAGCCCATCGGGCCAAACACCGTCGATGATCCAGTAGTGGGTTGACGAAATTTCATAGATATAAGGTGAGAGGTTGTTGTTATCGGGCGCAGCCCACTGATGTTCAACACGCACCAGGGCGCTGTCAGGCACCACATTGGCACCAAGACGGATATCGCAAAAAGGCACGGAGAGAATTCCTGAGGGCTCATCTACCACATAGGTGTGGTCCATGCGGGCCTGGTTCAACTTGCCATTGGCATTGAGAAAAACAGCGGCAGGCTCAAAAGGGGTGTTCAGGGTAAAGGAACTCAGTTGATTGCTCAGCACAACCTGTGTTTCATACACCTCCCAATCAGTGCTGTAAGCAGTTACATCTAGAGGTACAGCCGTGTAAAAATCATTGGCCGCACGCAGTTTTTGTTGCACGTACACTTCAGAAGTGAAGCCAGTACCAGCCGTTTCTGTGAGTACAGAATCGACAACAAAAGTTGAAAATCCCGGTTGGAAAACCTGATCGTCGAAAAACGCGGTTAGGTCGTATCCGGTATAGGCACTCAGAGAATCTCTGAACTGAGCAGCATCGAGGTTGCTACGCCCCAAATTGGTTTGCATGGCCTGCATCCCTGAGCGGTATAGTTCATCGCCGAGGTAACCACGCAGGTTGTGCAACACCGAAGCGCCTTTGTAGTAAGTATGACGACCATAAATGACTTCATCGGGCATAGGAGAGAGGGCGTAGAAATCACCGTCTTGCACATGGGCCTCTTCAAGCACAAATAAGTGGTTGTCTTTCACGGTTTCCACAAACTCCTCGCGCCCGTCTTTTACTTCAACAAAAAGATGAGAGCTGTATTCTGCCGGGCCTTCTTTCATCCACATATCGTTGTGGGTGCGCATACAAATGATATCGCCCCACCAATGGTGTCCCAACTCATGGCTGAATAATCCGCCGTTGGAGGCGAGACTCTCATTGGTCATGAACTGAGGGTAGGCGATGTTGGTAGGAATTTCCAAAGCCCCGTCAGTAGTCAAAACATAGCCCACACGCGGAAAAGGATTGGGGCCCCACCAGTACTCGCACGCATCAATAGCATAACCCAACTCCTGGAATACGTTGTTCATGGCAGTATGCTGCGCAGGTTTGGAAGTCAGGGTGATGTCTACCGGGCCGAAAACCCCTTGGTGAGTGAGCTCAGTTGTTTGGTAATCAGAAACGGCGATGGCAGAGATGTGGGTTGGTATCAAATGAGGAAAATCCCAAACGCGGATGATCGTGTCTCCCCCCAACAGCGTTTCTTCAACGAGATCTCCCTGGCCAACAGCACGTTTGTTACCTGCCGATTTCACGCGGTAGGTGTAATCAGCGCGTTCCACAAAGGTGTCGAAACACGGGTACCATACTTTACCAAAATTGGGCGGAACAGTGGTAAGCCCGATGCCCAGGTTATAGATATAGTCGCTTTCAAAATAAAAGCCTCCCCAAAACGGATCTTGATGCGGATGTCCTTGATAATACACCGTCAGTTGATCTTCCTGACCAACAACCGGAGTCTCACTAAAGTACACTTGCAATAGTTCGCCGTCGTGGTTGAAAACAAGGTGTTCATTGTTCTGCTTTACGGAATCTACTGTGAGCTGAAGCAAATCGAATGTGATGCTGCTCAAATTCGGTTGCTTGGCCTTGTAGGTCACGGTTGTGGCGGCATCTATGAGTTGCTGTGAGTAGGCAGTAACATCGATGTAAATGTCGTAATGAACGATGTCGAAGGTGTCGCTGCGCTGAATAGAAGCTTCCATTAACATGCGCTCTTGCATGCTTAGTTCTTTGGCGCGGGGTGTGGTGTGAATGTTTTTAAAGTAATGACATCCGCGGTAGTCTTGGCTGTATAGCGCCAATGATAGCAGAGCGAGAACAACGGTGAGGGTACTTTTCATGGTTAGCAAGGAATAACGCCACCAAGATACCTAAAAAGTGAATCAAACACTCAACGCGATGGCAACCGCGGCTGCAATAAGGCAGTAAAAGGCGAAATAGCGCAACTTGCTTTTTTTCACGAGAGCAATCATCCACGTGCAGGCAAAAAGGCCTGAGACAAAGGCAGCAACAAATCCAGCCAAGTAAACGCCAGCCTGCGCATCCATGGAGGAAGTGAGCGCCCCGTCGAGGATGTCTTTCGCTATTTTCCCCAAAATGAGCGGAATAACCATCAGGAATGAAAAGCGGGCAGCGCGTTCTCTGTCAATGCCTAAAAGGACGCTGGTTGAAATGGTGGCTCCTGACCGTGAAATTCCTGGTAAGATGGCGATGGCTTGCGCCACACCTACGATGAACGCATCTTTGTAGCCTACCGGTTTCTCCGTGTTCTTGGCACGGTCAGCTAGTAACAGCAACAATCCGGTGATGCCGAGCATGGTGGCAACAAGTATGATTTGTCCTCCGAAAAGGGCCTCTATTTCCTCTTCAAAAGCGAGACCCACAAAGGCCGCAGGAAACATGGAAATCACAATTTTCAGCGAGTATCGAAACTCTTCGTTGTTGGAGAATTGAAAGAGTCCGGCCAAAATGCGACCGATGTCTTTTCGAAACACCACGATGGTGCTGAGAGCTGTGGCGAAGTGAACGACAACCGTAAACAGCAGGCTTTCTTCAGGCAGCTGATCGCTCCCCAACAAGGCCTTTCCCAATTCGAGGTGCCCTGAACTTGATACCGGTAAAAACTCTGTAAGTCCTTGAATAACTCCAAGGATGATGGCCTCTAGAACACTCACTGCTTACGCCTTTGTGGTAGGTTTCTTCATTATAGCATACCCTACGCAACCATAGCCGCCAAGAACAACAAGCAGTGCTAGCGTGATGCGACGAAAGCTGAAGATATCTTCGCTGAATTCGTTGGGATCATCAACACCACCGCCCGACATGAGAATGAACCCTAGGATGATGATTACCAATCCGATAAGTAGCCATTTGTAATTGGTGCGGTTGAATGCGAATTCTTTGGTGTTCATGGGTAGCGACTATTGGACAAAGATACTTGAAAAAGGAGATGCGCGCAATCATAACGTAAAACGGTTGGTAATACGTCACAAAAACATCAATGAGGGGGTACAAGTAATTAGACAGAAGCTTTCTTGAGCTGAGCTTTTTGGTATTCCAAGTACTCATCGTAGCTCATCATCTTGTCATTGCACCCTTTCGGCGATAGTTCTACAATGCGGTTGGCCACCGTTTGGGTGAACTCATGGTCATGAGAGGTAAACAAAACTGTTCCAGGGAAGTCTTTCAACGCATTGTTGAATGCAGTAATCGATTCCAAATCAAGGTGGTTGGTAGGCTCGTCGAGGATGAGCAAGTTTCCGCCTGCAAGCATCACGCGGGAGATCATACA
>JBJOIB010000164.1:0-5509 GCA_046047375.1 Bacteroidota bacterium | reverse complement strand
TACAGTGTAAAAGATATTTAAATTTGGGAACTATATCTTCCTCCATGAGGTAGTGGAGTCTGGCCCGTCATAGCTCACTCCGCTACTGTTACCTCCCCATTCAAAACGCCCGCACTTTCTTCACACGCATCATACCAGTTCACGACATAGTAGTACACTCCGGGCTCTACATCCATCGCACACCATCTAAATCCACTGTTTTCACTAATGTACACAAGCACTCCCCAGCGATTAAAGATCTGAATGGAAAAATCAGAGATGTTGTCCTACTGCATCGATTCCCAATAAAGACAATCGTTGATGCCATCCCCGTTGGGAGTGATGATGTTGACAGGGTAAACATCTGCCGACCCGGTGAAATAGGTGTCTACTTGAATGTCAGTAATGTAACACTTAATTCTAAAACAATTGAAGATCTCATTGACCAGCATCTTTGTCTTTAAAAGGAATTTGGCGCGAATGCCCCATAAACGCAAGCGACTGGTTAATCTTCGTCAACTATTGGGCGTCGCAGGCTCCAGGATGTTCTTATTGATCATACACAAAGAAAAAGGGGTGTGTCTTGACAAAGACACACCCCTTTCATTTCGTTCTAATTACAATTAATCCATTGGATTTACTGAAATCAATTCTACGTCGAAAACGAGGGTAGAATAAGCAGGAATCTTACCGCCTGGAGCTGGGCGTGCGCCATAGCCCAAGTTTTGCGGGATGTAGAACTGTGTTTTTCCACCAGCTTTCATCAGCTGAAGACCTTCTGTCCATCCTGGAATAACTTGATTCAAACGGAAGGTTGCCGGCTGTCCGCGCTCATACGAGCTGTCGAACACTGAACCATCGATCAAACGTCCTTCGTAATGAACGGTAACCTCGTCGTTGGCATCCGGTGTTAGTCCAGTTCCCTCAGTCATTACTTTGTACTGAAGTCCGGTTTCAGTAGTGTTCACGCCTTCTTTCGACTTGTTTTGCTCCAAAAAGTCAACACCCGCTTGCTTAAGCGACGCATCCTTTTCTTCTTTCAAACGAGTCAGTTCGCTGCGTACAAAAGAATCGGCTGTCATAGGATCCATCATGGAAGCACTATCGAGCTGATCTTTCATACCCTGCGCAAGCACTGAGGCATTGATGTCGTTGATGCCCTGCATCTTAAGGTTTTCACCGATGCTAACTCCCAAAGCGTAGCTCAAGGAATCTTGCGTAGTTGCAAGGGTCTCAACGCGAGCGTTTACATTGGAGTTTGTTTTACATCCTACCGCAGCTGCGATGAGGACGAAGATTGCGATTTTTCTGGTCATTAAATTGTTGGTATTTGATCTCTTGTGAACGTTAGTTCATTTGGTGTTGAAAGCGTTTCGCTGTACATGTACCCTTGAATATTGAATCCTTTCAGCATTTCAGGGTCACTGATTTGATTTCTGATGATGTAGCGCGCCATCAATCCACGGGCGTGCTTTGCATAGGTCATCAACGATTTATACTCGCCGTCTTTGAAATCCTTGAAGTGACAAGTAATAACCTCGCGCTTCAATTCTTTGGTCTTGATAGCTTTAAAGTATTCGTTGGAAGCGAGGTTGATCAACGGACCATCGGTAGCGGATTCGTTGATCATGTCCGTAATCTTACTTCCCCAATACGCATACAAGTCTTTCTTTGTTGGAGTTACAGCCCATTTGGTGCCCATTTCAAGACGATAGGGCTGAATGAGGTCGAGCGGACGTAGATAGCCATAGAGTCCACTTAAAATACGCAGGTGCTTCTGTGCGAATTCGAAATCTGGATCGGTAAACGTCTCCGCCCGAAGTCCTCTGTACACCTCTCCTTTGAAGGCCAATACCGCTTGTCTGCTATTTCCCAAATGAAAGGGGAGATGCCACTCCTGAAAGCGATTAAAGTTCTCCTGAGCAATAGCACTGTTCACGTTGAAAAGCTTCTCTAGCTTTTTAGGTGAGAAATGCTTGAGCTTCGAAACGAGGTATTCCGCATCTTGTAACTGTTTCGGCTGGCTTGCACTTTCAGTGTTGGTTTGACTCTGAAAATCAAGTGTTTTAGCCGGTGAAATCACAATTAACATGCTACTGTCCTTTTTAATTAGGGTTGCAAAGGTATAAAACCTTATTTCACCAATTTGATTCCCCGTGGGGTTAATTCTACCTTCCGTTCTTTGTACAGCTTGCCAATTGCACTCTTGAACGTGCCTTTACTCATGCGCAGTCTCAATTGTATCTCTTCTGCCGGGGTATTATCGGTTAAACGAAGGTACCCGCGATGCTGTAAAAGCATTTCCATGATTTTGTCAGCGGCCTCTTCAACCTTCTCCCTGCCGGGCTTGTGCATAGACACATACAGACCGTCGCGTCGGTTGTCGCGCACATAACCAATGTATTCCTCGCCGCGCTTCACGCCTGGCAAAACATCGTTTTTGTGCACAAATGCCCTGTACTTTCCGTCAACTACAACCACGCGCCCCTGTTCAATTTTCTCAAGAATCATGAATCTCACCTGCTGCCCTTGTTTGTAGGGAGCATCGTGCTGCAACATGTTGGCTATGCGCGTAGTCAAAACAGTGCGCTGTTCTTTTTCACTGTACAGCAAGGTCATATAATACCGCTTTCCCTCTTCGATAGGCGACTCTTGGTATTCCCTGAAAATTGGAATATCTTCATCTACGCCTATGCTCACAAATCCTACTCCCTGTGCCACATGCGAAACGCGCAAAAAGGCTATGATTCCGTTCTGAACCAATGGCTTTTGACGCGTTGCACGCAACTGAAGCTTGCGGTCTGTCCAAAGAAAAACTTCGAGTAAATCTCCCGGTTTATCGGTAGCGCTCAACTCGCGCAACGAAATGGGAATGGCTTCTCCCATAGCATCCATAAATGCCATGTTGCGCTCTATACGCGCGATGGGGAGTGTAACGGTGGTTCCGGGTTCTGAAAAAATCATGGGCGACAAAGGTACGATATTGCTCGTCATGAATATTTTATGTTCAAGAAATATTACATTTGAACGTCAACCTAAACCAAATGCAATGAGGAAATTTATACTCTTTTCTGGCCTTGTGGCCTTTCTATCCTTTGATTCTGCGGCCCAATGCGATGTCGGTGAAGTGGAGGTTTCTATCTCCATAACTACCGATGCCTGGGGCTACGAGTGCTACTGGGAGCTCTATCCGGAAGGAGATGTGTGTGGCTCAAACACGTTGTTGAGCGGAGGAAATGCCGCGCAAATCGGTTGCGATGGTGCCGGACAACAAGATGCCACCGGAGGTAACGGGTATGCGAATTATTCAACCATTGATGGAGGTTCGGTTTGTTTGCCTATCGGCAGCTCGTACACCCTGCAATTCATCGACGATTACGGTGACGGAGGCTCGCAATTTGCCGTTTTCCAGGACGGAGTGGTGAGCGAATTGTTTTCAGGTTCAGGCAGCGGAAATACGTGGACATTCACTGTGGGCGAATCTTCTCTACCCCCTTATGACCTCCCTTGCAATGCTGTTGAAGTACTCACAAACGGCGCTTCAACAACGGTAAACAATGAAGATGCAACAGCACAGTTTTTCGAAGTTGCACCTCCGGGAGGTAACTGCGGATTGCCGGGAGCTTGGTGCGAAACGGGCATCAGCAATTCAGTTTGGCTGTACTTTGTAGCCCCAGATAACGGTTCATACGAGGTTTCAACGTGCAACTCGGGCACCACTTTCGATACCCAAGTAGCTGTTTGGCAAGCTGATGATTGCTTGTCTTTCGGTACCTTCGAATTGGTAGCATCGAATGATGATATGATCGGTGGTTGCAGTGGAGCCAATGGATTTGCTTCGCTCTGCTATGTTTCATGTCTTGAAGCAGGTGCAACGTATTTGATTCAAATCGATGGTTGGAATGGAGACGAGGGAGACGCCGAAGTAACCGTTACACCTAATGCTGAACCGGTATCGCTTAACGCTCAAGTAAATTCAATGGCTTGTGCCTTGGATAAAGGTCAACCGGGTACGGGATCTATCAATACTTATATGATTGGAACGGGTGAAGGGTACACTGTTTCCTGGACCGGGCCAAACAACTACACTGCAGATACGCAAAACATTCAAGACTTGGAAGCTGGAACATATACTTGTACGGCTACTACCGCTTGTGGCGAAACGGTATCAGCTTCGTTTGAAATTACGATGCCGTCATTCTTGTCTTTGAGCATGTCGCTCTCCGCTCCTGATTGTCCTAACAGTGGAAATGGCGCTGCCGAACCCATCGTAACCGGAGGATCTGCGCCTTATAGTTATGAGTGGACGGGTCCAAATGGATTCATGTCGGAAAACGGAACGCAAAGTAACCTCAACGAAGGTCAGTATACTTTAGTGGTTACCGATGATAACGGTTGCGAATATGTTCAGAATATAAACCTTGTGTCGAGCAATGATTTAGCGTTGGATCTGGGTGAAGACTTTAGCATGTGCATCGATGTTGACACAGAGCTAATCACGGCTCCTCCCGGGTACAACTATCTTTGGCAAGATGGTTCACAGAACCAGTTTTTCCTTGCTGACGCTACCGAATTAGGATTGGGTGAACACTCCATCATTCTCACTATGACAAGCGATGATGGTTGCGAAGTGGTTGATGCAGTAGTTGTGTCTGTGGAAATTTGCGACGCGATTTCAGTTGTTGATGGAGTTGAAGTGAACATCTTCCCGAATCCGTTCAATGAATTTATGGTAGTATCAGCTACCGAAAAAACCGATTTGATCATCTATGATGCTGCTGGCAGATGTGTTCAAAATCTCCAGGTTTTGGGAACAACAACCATTGATACACATGAGCTTGCTTCAGGTGTTTACACAGTTATAGCAGGAGCGAATGTGTTCAAAATGATCAAGCATTAAACGATAGTGATTGCAACACAGATAGCGTATATTCAAGCGCATCGTCGTTGAAATCAGCATGTGTTACAAAGCGTACTTTGTCTGGCCCGAAAGGCATACAGAGTACGCTTTTTTCTTTGAGCTTAGCGCACAAAAGTGCCGCATTGGCCTCGTGTAGCTCAAAAATAACGATGTTGGTTTCAACTGGAAGAACCTTTTTTACCCATGGAAGACGCATTAAGCCTGCACTAAGCTGCTGTGCCCGCTGATGGTCTATAACCAATGTTTTCGGGTAGCGGTCGAGCGCTAGAAGTCCGGCCGCTGCTAAAATTCCAGCTTGCCGCATACCACCACCCATTACCTTTCGGGTGCGGTGTGCTTCTCGAATAAAATCCTTACTTCCTAATAAAACAGATCCTACAGGTGCTCCAAGGCCCTTGCTTAGACAAATGCTAACGCTGTCGAAAAGCGATCCGTACGCTTTTATATCGTTGCCGCGTGCAACCAATGCATTGAAGGCCCGCGCACCATCCAAGTGGAAAGGCATGTTGTTGGTCCTGCACCAGCGTGATATCTTTTCGAGTTCAATCACATCCCAGCAACTGCCGCCACCTTTATTGCAGGTGTCTTCCACACTGACCAGAGAGGTAC
>JBJOIB010000163.1:0-6284 GCA_046047375.1 Bacteroidota bacterium | reverse complement strand
AACGATTGCCGATGGATCAGACTCAGCTTTGGATTCCAATGTGCTTCTGAAAGCAGGAAGCTTCACTTCTTCTGTTGAAGTTACACAGGGTGGGCCTGGTGATTTCAACGGCGATGGATATGCCGATGTGAGCGATTTGCTGATTTTGATTGCCGACTATGGTTGTGAAGTTTCCTGCGTTGGTGATATCAATGCTGATGGGATTTCAAATGTGTTGGATATATTAGAATTTTTGCAGCTTTTTGAGTGATTGCAGCTTTAACATTTTGAACTTCAGCTATTCCTTGGTTGTTTTGAAAAAAAGGATACCTGATGTCGGTTAGTGAGTTTACAGAATCAAAGTTGAACGTACATTGGTTTCCTGGAATGGGAGCGGATGAACGTTTGTTCAAAGCCATTACTGTTGAAGGGGTGGTAAATCATTTTCATAAATGGAAATTCAGACCCGAAGCGCGCAGTTTAAAAGATTATGCCGAATTGCTCGCACATGAAATTGAAGGAGAACATGTAGTATACATCGGTAGCTCAATGGGAGGGATGATGGCCACGGAATTAATGCGGGTTAAACCGGCAATGCATTTGATTCTGCTGTCAGCACCAGCTAGTCCTAACGAATTTCCTATTTTACTCAAATCATTGGGCTCCCTGCGTGTAGGGAGATGGATGGGGCCTTCTACTTTGTTCAAAGTGAACAGATTGGCCAACACGTTTATGGGGTTCAAAAATCCTGAAGACAAGCAACTCTTTTATGAGATGCTCGAAGGATATGGCCCTGAATTCTTGCATTATGCCGTGAACGCTATCTTGGAATGGAAAGCGAAACACCCTGATTTTGAATATACCCAAATCATCGGGACAGAAGATAAGTTGTTCAAGATGAACAAAATGAGATCCGCAATCCCTGTTGAAGGGTCAGGACATTTTATGACTTGGGAACAGCCGAAAACATTGGAGGCACTCATACAGTCAGAAATAAACCGAATTCGCGAAACCCTGAGGTAAGATCATCGTTAAAAAGTGAAACACAACGCTATGCGATGCCTGTTTCTGTTTTTGACGCTTCTTAACTTGAATGCTTTTGCACAGCAACGTTTCGTTGTTCTTCAGCGTGGCGACACAGTGAATGTTGAAAGTGCACTCTACAGCGATGCCATCCTGCGCGAAGCTGGCTTCAAAACAGACTCTGGATTCTTTTGCAGCGACGAAATTCTGGCCATCAAAAGCAACCACGGGTATTTCATCAATGCGGGAAAACCAAAACAGGAAAGCTGGGCATTTCGCTTCGAACGCAACACTATTTCACTTTTCGAACGGGTAGACATGAAAGTTTACGGACAACATGAACTTCCTGAAGATGCAGACGGAAAAATGTTCCAAAACGGGATCGCCACGGGTACGCGTATAGACTACTATACAACTCCGGATGGATTGGTGCGCCAGCCAACGTATCGCAATTTAAAACTGGATTTGGCAGATAGCCCATCAGCACAATCGCACCTCAAAAGATCAAGAACCTACCAATTCACCCAAATAGGGTTGAGAATAAGTGGTGCTGCTTTATTTACAACGGGATTTATCGGTCTAAGCGATACTCAACCGTTTCGATTTACACCTGCCATGCTCCTCGGAGTTGTAATGGGAGGGGGAAGTTTCATGATCTCAGAACCCATTCGCGATGCGCGATGGATGGCGATTGATGCCTACAACAAAGAGTTTACTTCGCTTTAAAGGCAGCGATAGCATTCCGTGTAAAATCCGATAATACAAGAGAACCACTCATACCTGCTCGCTCCAGCAATAAGGTGTCCCAATGATCGGTTCCTTCCCAGAAGATCTTCTTCAACAAACGCATGGCTTCAGGATTGGAAGAGGCTAATCGCGTTGCAAGCTTTTCTACAGCTGTATCCAACTCTTCTGTAGTTTCAAAAAGCTCGGCATACAAACCATGTCTTTCCGCCCATTCCGCTGATCTCCACGAACTGGCGTCGATCGCCAACTGACTCATTGCACTAGTTCCAATTTTTCGCTCAACAGCTGGACCTACCACAAAAGGGCCGATACCAACAGCTAGCTCGGATAATTTAACGGAGGCTGATTTGGTTGCAAGGCAATAATCAACGGCTGATGCCATTCCCACACCTCCACCTACTGCTTTTCCTTGTACCCGTCCAATGATGAGCTTCGGACATTTACGCGCAGCGTTGATTACGTTTGCAAAACCTGAAAAAAATCGCTTTCCAGTTTCTTCATCATCTATTGCTACCAGCTCATCAAAACTAGCTCCAGCGCAAAATGCCTTATCGCCTGCAGACTTCAGCACAATAACACGAACTTCTTTGTTCAGTCCGGCATCGGTAATGGCTTCCGCAAGTCCGTTTAAAAGCTTTCCTGGCAAAGAGTTGCTTTGCGGATGATAGAATTCGATTGTGGCAATGCCTGCTTCAATATTGCTGTGAACGTGTCCTTCCATAGTTGTAAAAAAAAAGCCCCCGATATTTCGGGGGCAAATATATTAACGGTTTTGTAAATCTACGTAATCTCGTTTGGTAGCTCCAGTGTAGATCTGGCGTGGTCGGCCAATTGGCTCTCCTGTTTCGATCATTTCTTTCCACTGAGCAATCCATCCCGGTAAACGGCCGATGGCAAACATCACAGTGAACATATCTGTTGGTATGCCCAAAGCACGGTAGATGATTCCGCTGTAGAAATCCACATTCGGATACAAACCACGAGAGATGAAGTACTCGTCTTTCAACGCAACCTCTTCAAGCTGCTTTGCCAAGTCCAACACAGGATCATTAACGCCAAGCTTGTTCAATACATCGTCAGCCGCTTTCTTAATGATCTTCGCACGTGGGTCGAAGTTCTTATACACACGGTGTCCAAAGCCCATCAGACGGAAAGAATCGTTCTTGTCTTTTGCTTTTTCAATCCACTTCTGCATACCGCCACCATCGTGTTTGATGGTTTCAAGCATTTCAATCACTTCCTGGTTTGCACCTCCGTGGAGTGGACCCCAAAGTGCTGCAATTCCAGCCGATACCGATGAATACAGGTTAGCCTGTGATGAACCAACAATACGCACAGTAGATGCCGAACAGTTTTGCTCGTGGTCAGCATGGAGAATCAAGAGTTTGTTCAACGCATCATCAACCACCGGATCTACTTCGTAATCATTCGAAGGCAACGCATACATCATATGCAAGAAGTTCGACGTGTACGATAGCTTGTTATTCGGATAGTTGATAGGATGTCCCAATGAGTTCTTGTAGGCCTGAGCTGCCAATGTTGGCATTTTAGCTATCAAACGATGGATCGTTTTCTCAATGTCTTTGTAAGGTCTGTTCGGATTCTGAGACTCAGGATAGAACGTTGACAAACTCGAAATCATTGACGATAAGATACCCATTGGATGGGCTCCAGTAGGGAATGCTTCGAAGAATCGGCGCATATCTTCATGCACAAGTGTGTGCATTGTGATGCTCTGCGTAAACCAATTGAGCTGTTCCGTATTTGGAAGCTCTCCATAAATGAGCAAAAAGGCTACTTCTAAAAACGATGCTTTCTCAGCCAGTTGCTCGATAGGATATCCACGGTAATGCAGAATACCTTGTTCACCATCCAGAAATGTGATGGCACTTTTAGTTGAACCGGTATTCTTATAACCTGAATCCAGGGTGATATACCCTGTTTTAGCCCGAAGACTGGAAATGTCGATAGCTTTTTCTCCTTCTGTTCCTACATACACCGGAAGTTCATATTCTTGACCATCCAGGATAATCCGCGCAGTTTCGCTCATGTTGGATATAAATTATTAGTTGGGTGAATGGGTGTGCAATATAGCAAGATTTGCTGCTGACATGTATACTTATCTATTCACAAATGGTTACAAAATTAAGAAGTTCAGAATTCTCTTACTCCTAACAGCCTGAAATGTGAATTGGTTCAACATTGAATCATTTAATTGAAAAAAAAACGCCGCCCTAAAAGGCAGCGATTCTTTATTTAAAGGTTGGTGTAAACCCTGCTTGATAAGCTTCCCATTCGGGTTGGGTTTTCACGGTTTTGTATTTATTCGTGGCAAAGAACTTCAAGTAAAGTTCAATTTGTTGTGGAGTCTGATAACCTTTTATCGGAGCAATCATGTTCAGCTCCTCATCCAAGTAGACAATGGTAGGGTAGGCGCTAACCTTCAGCGCGCGTGCAAAATCATGAACGCTGTTTCTACCTGTTGCATTCGGATTGTAGTTCGCGTTTTTATATGTTGTGCCCTGAAACAACACGTCTTCTGCTGATTCTGCATTGAACTTAACGGCATAATAATGCTCGTTTACGTAGGCAATCACATCCGGGTTCGTGAAGGTGTTTTTCATCATCATCTTACACGGACCACACCAATTGGTGTAAACGTCGATCAGTATTTTCTTAGGCTTTTTCTTTTGGGCAGCCACAGCTTCTTCAATGGTCATCCATTTAATTTCAGCAACTTGAGCAACCGTCGGGATTGCAAAGGCGAGCAAGAAAGCAAATACAAGGTGTTTCATTCACTAATTTTTTTGACTTATACGGAGCAGTCAAAAAATGTTCCGTTTTCAAAGATGCAAAAAAAAGAGCACCCTCACGGATGCTCTTATGTTGATAAATGTTAATGCAGTTTATACTACACCATGCATCAATTTATTCAAAGGCTTCTTCAATAGTACAATCAAGACTGCGAATCCAATCAAAACAAATCCGATGTTCGAAAACACAGAGGTGTATTTGTCGAGTCCCTCAGAAATGGTCAACGCAGCGCCATCTTCACCATGACCACCCGTCAAGGTTGCAATTCCCCCCGCTACGTAGTTCGCAATAGCAAAACTCAAGAACCAACCGCCCATTGCGGTTCCGGCAATGTGTTTTGGTGCAAGCTTGGTTACCATAGAAAGTCCGATAGGGCTCAAGAACAATTCACCTGTGGTGTGGAACAAATACAAGAATACAAGGGTGAGCAAAGGCACCATGTATTCTGTTGCCATAGAGGCACCGAGCAATGTTACAAGGAATCCAATACCCAGCTGGAAGATACCTAGGGCGAACTTCATCGGGATGCTCGGGTTTTTGCCCATTTTGTCCAATTTCACCCACATCACGGAGAAAATAGATCCGAAAACAATGATGAACAATGGGTTGAAGAACTGTGTCATCGAAGCAGGCATGGTCCACCCGAAAATCTCACGACTCACGTTGCGATCAGCAAAAAGGGTCAATGAAGTTCCTGCTTGCTCAAAGCATGCCCAAAACACTACGTTAATAACCATGAAGATGACCAATGCAATCATGCGATCTCTCCAAATCGGGCCTTCTTTTGCACCAGCTACAATCAAGCTAACCGCCACATAAATGAACAACAAGCAGAGCAATACCATCATCAGAGGGAAATCGAAGTCACCAATTTTGAAGGTGTTTTTCGCGATCAACAAGTAGCACAATGGAATCAGCATCAAGGAACCAATGGTGATGGTCTGTACACCATTCAATGGTCCGAGCATTTTCTTGCGACCTTCCTCACGAATGTCCAACCCTGGTGCAGCGGCGTAGTTGTTTCTTCCAGACCAGAAGATGAACAAACCGGCAAGCATTCCGAGACCGGCCAAAGCAAATCCTTTGTCAAATCCGTATGTTTCGCCAATGTAAGCAACTACCGAAGTGGCAAGTGCCGCCCCCACGTTGATACCAATGTAAAAAATGGTGAAGCCCGAATCACGTCGGCCATCACCGTCGCCATACAACTTACCAACGATGGTAGAGATATTCGCTTTAAAATAGCCATTTCCAATGATGATGGCTCCCATTCCAACAAGTAACCACTGCTCACTGCCTCCTAGAATAAGAAACTCTCCAATGGCCATGAGCACGGCTCCCATCATAATCGCATAGCGATAACCCAGGAAACGATCCGCTAATTTTCCACCTAATACCGGCGCCGCATAAACAAGGGCGGTGTACGCTCCGTACATCAAACTGGCTTCGGCATCACCCTTTAAAAGGGATTTTACCAAGTACAAGGTAAGCAAGGTGCGCATTCCATAATAACAAAAGCGCTCCCACATTTCAGAAAAAAACAGGGTGCTCAATCCCTTAGGGTGCCCCTGAAAAATAGCGTCGTTTTGGCTCATAATAACGGTTTAAGTATTGAGTGGCGTAAATATAATAATATTTGGATGCGTCCGACGGAAACTACCGACAGATGAACATTTGCGGACTACAAGTTACTTTCGATGAACTCAAGCATCATGTTGAAA
>JBJOIB010000162.1:0-6672 GCA_046047375.1 Bacteroidota bacterium | reverse complement strand
GGATTAGGTGTAAATGCTGTGAGCTGCCTCTTAGGCGATCGTTGGTCGAATGTTTGGCTAGGCACTTCAGGTGGTGGCTTGGTACGCATGAGCCTTCGCCCGTTTAGTCACTTCGGAAGGGATCAGGGCCTTCCAGCGGATCCAATTTATGCAGTGGCTCAAACTCCATCGGGAGTAGTAGTAAGTTGTTCTGATCAAGGATTGTTTAGGCTTGAGGAAGGACGTTTTCGCAAATTGGATATTGCAGAAGGAATGACCGTAAAAGCCCTTTTTCAAGATCGAGAGGGAAATTTATGGGTTGGAACGGAGGGGAACGGAATGTTGTGTGTGACCACAGATTCTGTACACACTATAGACTATTCCAACGGTTTGGCGGGAGCCTACATAAAGGTTATTCAGCAAGACAAAAACGGCATTATTTGGGCTGGAACGGCCGGTGGGGGAGTGGCGAAGGTGGCAAAGACCGGTGAATTGGGTACGTGGAACATTACCATGTATACGCAAGGAATGGGGTTAGCGGAAGACCGAATCACCGACCTCCAGCCGGATCACAGGGGAAATATTTGGTATAGCACTCCTTCTAGTGGAATGGGGGTGATATTGACATCAGGAGACATTCTCAACTTCACCACAGAGCATGGATTACCCGGGTTGGAGGTTCGTTCTTTGACCCTCGACGAAGCGCATTTTTTATGGATTGGCGGAGCAACCGGATGGGTGAGTTCCATTGATTTAGGAGCAGAAACGTACGAGTTCAGAAATATTACTCTCGAAGATCCTTTGCCGCCGTTGTTCACCGTGCAGGCCGACAAAAACCAGAACCTGTGGATGGGAACATCCAAAGGCGTGTACCGTTGGAAGTTTGATGCCAATCGATTACCACTTGTAACAGAACATTTTGGCAGAGCTGAGGGCTTTGAAGGAATTGAAGTATGCACCAATGCTGTAGTTGCTTGTGACAATGGCAGCGTATGGTTTGGAACGGTGGCAGGGGTATCTGTTAGCAATCCATCCTCAGAAGATGTAACACTGAAACCGCCAGTGGTTTACATAGATCAGCCCCATTTGTTTTATAGGTCTTTCTCGGAATTGCCCCTGCGCCACTACATCAATAAGTGGAGTGAGCCGGCAGACACGCTGGTTTTAACCATGGACCAAAACCACTTGAGCTTTAGCTTGCATGCCATCAACTTGCAGCTGCCAGAAGATATTTTGTACAGCCATTTTTTGGAAGGCATGGAAGACACCTGGAGTCCGTTCGACGAAAACACCACCGTATCCTACTCAAACTTACCTCCCGGCACCTACACTTTGCGGGTTAGGGCGTGTGTGCGCGGTCAGGCTTGTGCGGAGGCTCGACCGGTGAACATCCGCATTCTGGCGCCTTTTTGGCAAAAAACCTGGTTCATTTTATGCGCCTTAATCGGCGGATTGTTGGTGCTTGTAACGGCATTTGTCTTTGCGGTAAAACGAGTTAAGCAGCGGGCAAAAGAAAAAAATGAGCGACTGCGGCTAGAGCGAGATGTAATTGATTTGGAGCAAAAAGCTTTGCGTTTGCAAATGAATCCCCACTTCATTTTCAATACGTTGAATAGCATTCAAGGATTGATTGCACAGCAAGACAATAAAACTGCAAGGCTCTACTTAGCGCGTTTCTCCCGTCTCATGCGTGAAATATTAGAGAACTCACGCGAAGATGCCATAACCTTCGAAGAAGAATTTGAGACCTTGCGAACCTACGTGGAGTTGCACAAGTTTACGCTCAATGTTCAGGTTGAGTTGGATATAGATTGTGATGACGAACTCCTCGATCATCCTTTACCGCCCTTGTTGCTCCAACCTTTTGTAGAAAATGCCATTTTACACGGAATAGTGCCACAAGGAGAAGGGCGCATATCTATCCGCGCCGCTGTGCGCGAAAATCAAGTTGAAATCACCATCGAGGATAATGGTATTGGTAGAGCAGCGAGTGCAGCAAATAAACCGTTTTCTCACAAAAGCGCGGGGTTGGAAGTAACACGAAGCAGGCTGTCACTTTTACACGCATCAGACAACGAAGAGTTTTTTACTGTTTCTGATGTTATACCCCATGGAACAAGGGTGTCTATTTTGTTGCCGCTGGTGCGCGGTTAATGGGTAAAACGCATCGAATAGCAGAAGCAAGAGGGAACTCTGCCTGGCATGGATTACTTTCGTAAAAAATGAGGCCTATGAAAAGCGCTGTAATAATTGATGATGTTGAGAATGCCCGGATAACCCTGAGGCAAGATCTCCTAGACTATTGCGAAGAAGTTGAAGTTATTGGCGAAGCGGATGGCGTGGTTTCGGGCGCTAGGTTGTTGAAAGAAGTGAAACCCGACATCGTTTTTTTGGACATCCAAATGCGTGATGGAAGTGGGTTCGACTTATTGGAAATACTGTCGTCTCAAGACTTTGCGTTGATATTCACCACCAGCAGTGACAGCCATGCAATCCAAGCGTTTCGTTTTTCTGCCGTTGATTATTTGCTAAAACCAATTGATCCCGACCAACTGGTAGATGCTGTAAACAGAGCGAGTCATTTGCCCCAGAAACGCATCGAGCTGCTGCGCGAAAACTTATCGGGCAATCGTCGGTTGGCCTTGAATTCACAAGATAAAATTCGGATTGTAGACATAGATGAGGTTGTGCGGTGTGAATCACACGGCTCCTACACTTTGTTTTTTCTGGTTGATGGAGATGAAGTGCTTGTAACTCGCACACTCAAGGAATTTGATCTGATGCTTGGTGATTTTGGCTTCTTAAGGGTGCATCAATCACACCTTGTCAACATGCGGTTTATCAAAGAGTTCAATAAGAATGACGGAGGTGCACTGCTGTTGAAAGACAAGACAGAAGTGCCGGTTTCAAGCCGTAAAAAACCTACCGTTATGCGGGCCTTGTCTCAGCTTATCTAACATTTGTCATCGCGGGTGCGCGTATGCTTCAATTTTGTATTTTTGATTCATTATGTGCATGAACTGTCTTGTTGAACATCCGAAAAGACGTCAGAAGCGAAATCCTGAATGAGCGCAGAAATCTCATTTGAATTAGGAATTTAATCGCTTTTTATCATGCCATTTTATCACAAATTAGGAAACATCCCCCACAAGCGGCACACTGTGTTTCGCAAGCCGGATGGAGGCCTCTATCAGGAACAACTGTTCGGCACCGTCGGTTTTGCAGGAATGTCATCTTTGCTCTATCACAACCATCCACCGACCATGGTAAAGGAGGTTGTAAGTTCAGTTGATGTAACACCTGAGATTGCCGTAGAAAAGAACATGAAGTCGCGCAGCTTAAATGGCTTCCACGTGAAACCAGAAGCTGATTTTTTATCAAGCCGCAAAACCGTGCTTACCAATAGCGATTGCGACATTGTTTTAGCCGCGCCAACACAGTCATTGCGCGAATACTTCTACAAAAATGCCGATTCTGACGAGGTCATTTTTATTCACAAGGGAGAAGGCGTGTTACGCACCTTTTTGGGAAATATACCTTTCAGCTATGGCGACTATTTGGTTGTTCCGCGTGGAATGATTTATCAAATAGACTTCAAGGATGCCGACAACAGGCTGTTTATCGTGGAGTCTCGCCAGCCGGTTTACACCCCGAAACGCTATCGAAATTGGTTCGGCCAATTGCTGGAGCATTCTCCTTTCTGCGAGCGCGATATGCGTCCGCCGGTTGAGCTGGAATCATACGACGAGTTGGGAGACTTTGTAGTAAAGGTCAAAAAGGAAAACACCTTGCATACTTACGTTTACGCCTCGCATCCATTTGATGTAGTTGGTTGGGACGGGTTCAATTATCCTTATGCGTTTTCCATTCATGATTTTGAACCGATTACAGGGCGGGTGCATCAGCCACCTCCCGTGCATCAAACGTTCGAAACCGACGGATTTGTGATATGCTCTTTCGTTCCGCGCTTGTACGACTATCATCCTCAAGCTATTCCAGCTCCTTACAATCACAGCAACATAGATAGTGATGAGGTGCTTTATTATGTAGATGGTGATTTCATGAGCCGAAACAATATTGAAAAGGGCATGATTACCCTACACCCAGCCGGTATACCTCATGGGCCGCACCCCGGGGCGTACGAGAGGAGCATTGGGAAAAAAGACACCCAGGAACTAGCCGTTATGGTGGATACCTTCCGCCCATTAAAAGTTACAAAACAAGCCCTTGAACTAGAGAATTGTGATTACTACCGTTCTTGGCTTTACTAAAAATTACAACAATGCTTACAGATAACACATCACTTCAATTGGAGAAAATTGTGCCTCAGGCCGATGATTTTCTGCCACTTCTCGGAACTGACTACGTAGAACTATACGTGGGTAATGCAAAGCAAGCCGCGCATTATTACCAAAGCGCATGGGGATTTCAGCCCCTGGCCTATGCCGGACTCGAAACGGGGGTAAAAGATCGCGTTTCTTATGTGCTTCAGCAAGATAAGATCCGCTTGGTTTTGACATCACCACTTCAAGAAAATGGACCGGTAAATGCCCATATCAATCGCCACGGCGATGGTGTAAAAGTGGTTGCGCTTTGGGTTGATGACGCCGCTAAATCATGGAATGAAACCACCTCTCGTGGCGCTGAATCATACATGGAGCCTCAGGTACAGGAGGATATGCACGGTAAAGTTGTTATAAGCGGTATTCATACCTATGGAGAAACCGTTCACCTCTTCATTGAGCGTTCTGCCTATGATGGGCCGTTTTTGCCTGGGTATATCGCATGGAATCCAGAATACAAGCCTTCAGATGTTGGGCTTCGCTACATAGACCACATGGTGGGCAATGTGGGTTGGAATGAAATGAATAAGTGGTGCGAATTCTATGCGAAAGTGATGGGATTTGCTCAACTTGTGAGTTTTGATGACAAGGATATTTCTACAGAATACACCGCGTTGATGTCGAAAGTGATGTCGAATGGCAACGGGCGAATCAAGTTCCCTATCAACGAACCGGCAGAAGGTCGCAAGAAATCGCAAATTGAAGAGTACATCGACTTTTACAATGGAGCTGGTGTGCAACACATAGCGGTTGCAACCGATAACATCATCGAAACGGTTACCGCACTCAAAGAACGTGGTGTAGAGTTTTTGTATGTGCCTGAAACCTATTACGACGATGTGTTGGATCGGGTAGGACACATTGATGAAGACCTAGCGCCGTTGAAAGAACTCGGTATCTTGATTGACCGTGATGATGAAGGATACTTGTTGCAGTTGTTCACCAAACCCGTTTTGGATAGACCAACCATGTTCTTCGAGATCATTCAACGAAAAGGCGCAAAGAGTTTCGGTAAAGGTAATTTTAAGGCCTTGTTTGAATCCATTGAAAGAGAACAAGAGCGCCGCGGAACGCTTTAATCCGAGCGAAATGAATAGGAAAAGAGCCGCGAAAGTGGCTCTTTTTTTTGGTTAACACGTGGCTTTGCACAAAATACAGCAAGGTTGAAACACGGCTCCGGAAAGCTTAGTAAGTTTGAAGCCATGTTCCGAATCGCCTGCTTCTGCGTTGTACTGATGGTGTTTTCATGCACTGAGCCTGCTCCTGCACTTCCGACAAAAGAGCCTAGTTTGGAAAAGGGTCTGCTGCTCGGAATTGCTGTTGGAGATAGCATTTCTTCCCTGAGCAAACGCGTTCATTTGGTTGCCAAAAACGAACAATTGTATGAGTTGGTGGCTCAGCAGTTGTATGAAATTCCAGCCGAAGTTCATGTGGTTGTGAGTGTTGTTGATTCAGTGGTGCGACATCTTGACGCGGATATTTTTCCTGCCGATAGCTCAACGCATCGAACGCTTTGGGATAAACTGAAAGAGGCATCAACCTCGATATATGGCTCCGGTTCAGAGAACAACGGTTTTGCTGGATGGAGGATGACATCCCCTGAGGGGACAATACACGAGTGCTTTTTGTTCAACGAAAGTCGTGAGGTCGGAAAACCGTACATTCGCTTGGAGGCTTATGAGCAATAAATCCGATGCCATATTAGAGGTACGCGACCTTCGCATTTCATTTCGCACCAATGGCGAATGGAAACAGGTGTTGCATGGGTTGAGTTATGATGTTTTTGCCGGACGAACATTGGGACTTGTAGGGGAAAGTGGATCGGGCAAAACGGTGAGTTCTTTGGCTTGTTTGGGTCTATTGCCTGAAGAAACGGCACGCATCGATGAAGGCACTGTGATGTTCAATGGTGTTGATCTGTTGCATAACTCATTCGAAGAGGCACGCAAACAGCGTGGATGTGGTATCGCCATGGTGTTTCAAGAGCCCATGTCGAGCCTGAACCCTTCCATGCGCGTGGGTGAGCAAGTAGCAGAAGTGATGAAGCTGCACTTGAACATCAGCTCCAAGGAGGCTGAGCGACGTGTGGTGGAGCTTTTCAGGGAGGTAGACTTGCCACAGCCAGAAACCATAGGAAAAAGATATCCGCATGAGCTTTCAGGTGGTCAAAAGCAACGCGTTGTTATAGCCATCGCCTTGGCCGGTAATCCGAAAATAATCATTGCAGACGAGCCTACAACCGCTCTGGATGTAACTGTGCAGCGCGCTGTAATTGATTTATTAAAACGGCTTCAGGAAGAGAGGGGATTGGGCCTTGTTTTCATCTCCCACGACCTGGATGTAGTTGGGG
>JBJOIB010000161.1:0-3506 GCA_046047375.1 Bacteroidota bacterium | reverse complement strand
CCTACCTCACAGCGGTGAACACTCAGGCCATGTGGAAGCGAAATACACTGACCTCGATGCGGCCATGGAAGCGGCTAAAAAAGAAAACAAACCAGTACTGATAGACTTCACAGGATGGGCTTGTGTGAACTGCCGTAAAATGGAAGAAAGCATTTGGCCTATTCCTAGCATTGCTAAAACCCTCAACGAAGAGGTTATTCTGGTTTCTCTGTATGTTGACGATAGAAATCCCTTACCAGAAGCAGAACAAGGCGTGGAGTCTTACGGTGGAAAGGAATTCAAAATCCGCACAATCGGAAATAAATGGTCGTACCTGCAGGCATCGAAATACAATGTCAATGCTCAGCCGTACTACGTCATGCTGGATCACGATGGAAACCAATTGGGAGGCTCCGCAGCATACGACTCTGACCCCGCAAAATTCATATCCTTCCTCGAAGAAGGACTAAAACTGTTCAAGAAGTAATTTTCCTAACCAATAAAATAAGGGGCTTCTAAATTTAGAGGTCCCTTTTCTTTTTCTACAATGTTCCCAGTCGGGCGTACACACCAAGAGGAAGCTTCTTCCCATACCTATCAGGTAAAAATAGCTCTCCCGGCTCCGCATCACGCTTGAAATGCGATTTCACCAAATTCGTGGCTATCAGCGAAGAGTAACCCATGCTGTACATATTCAACACCAAAAAGCCACCAGGCTTCAACAACGAACTACATACGGCCATCAATTCTCCGATCATTTCATCCATTACCCACTTTTCTCCGTTAGGACCCCTGCCGTAAGACGGCGGATCGAGTATTATCCCATCATACTGCTTCTCCCTCCGAACTTCTCTTTTTGCGTACTGCATGGCATCTTCAACTACCCAACGAATATCCGTCAATCCAGATGTTTCCATATTCTCCTTTGACCATGATACAACTTTCTTCACAGCATCCACATGCCAAACATTTGCACCTCCCATCCGAGCCGCTAAACTAGCACCACCTGTGTAAGCAAACATATTCAACACATCCGGCTGATCTCGCTTCTTGCACTCGTCGTAAATAAAGTTCCAATTCCATGCCTGCTCTGGAAAAACACCAACGTGCCCAAATCCGGTCAAACGCAAAATAAATCGCATAACACCACCACCCAGCGGATATTCTAATACCCATTCATCGCGCGAGTGCGTGCCCTTGTGCCAATTGCCCCGCTCCCGTTCGCCCTTCTCCAATCGGAATTCCGTATTGGCCAACTTCCTCCATTCTCCAAAAGTCAAATCTTTCTCCCACAATGCCTGTGGCTCAGGACGAATAAGTATTTGATTTCCAAATCGTTCCAGCTTCTGCTGACCTCCACTGTCAATCAGCTCATACCCTTCCCACCCCTGAGGTGAACCTAGTTGTATCATAGTTGAATGGGTTTCTTTTCTGCTGCGAAGATACCCTGTTTCCTGAATTACAGCGGCCTCAAACCAAGGTGTTACAATGGATCCGCTCACTCGCGGGATGATTAAGCGAAAACCAGGCGAAATTCAACTCAAATCAAAAAAAGCAAAGCCCCCATCTGTCAAGACTTTCGAACAGCATGTATCCCGTTCACCCTTCATCCATAAAAAATAAACTGCCGCGCGTAAAATGAAGCACAAAAGGTTTTGCAGGTGAGTATTTTTTACTCAATTTCGACCCATGGCAAACAACCGAATTCACGAACATTTCAACGAAGCTCTGCTCTTGTTGCAATCCTTCATCCAAGACCCGGCGAACCTCCATGCTGTCACCAAAGCAGGCGAGGCAATGGTGCACGCCCTCAAATCAGGGAATAAAATCATTTCATGCGGGAATGGCGGATCCATGTCTGATGCTATGCACTTCGCCGAAGAACTCAGTGGTCGCTATAGAGATAACCGCCCCGCTCTGGCAGCAGTTTCCATTTCTGACCCAACCCACATGAGCTGTGTCGGAAATGATTATGGTTACGACTATGTCTTCTCGCGCTACATCGAAGCCCTCGGCAAACCAGGTGATGTGTTACTTGCAATCTCCACAAGCGGCAACAGCGGCAATGTGCTCAAAGCTGCTGAAACTGCCCAAAAAATGGGTATCACTGTGGTCGGACTAACAGGAAAAGACGGGGGAAAACTGGCTCCTCTTTGCACCACCGAAGTACGCGTTCCTTGGAATGGCTACGCTGATAGAATCCAAGAAGTGCATATCAAAATCATCCACTCTCTTATCGATTATATCGAACTGAATATGGCCTAACCCATTTCCTTCCTCGCTTAACATTAAACATCATGCTCGTTCAAACATTCGGCTCTGCCATCTATGGCATTGCGGCTACCACCGTTACCATCGAAGTACATATCGATAAAGGAATCAACTTCTTTATGGTAGGACTCCCTGATAGCGCTGTTAAAGAAAGCCAGCAGCGCATCCGAACGGCTCTCGAAGAATCAGGCATGCACTGGCCCGGCAAAGGAATCACGATCAATATGGCTCCTGCTGATATTCGAAAAGAAGGAACAGCCTATGACCTGCCTCTCGCCATCGGAATCCTCGCGGCCTCAGAACAAATTCCCCCCGAAAGCGTCAAAGGTTACATGATGATGGGCGAACTCTCCCTCGATGGCTCCATCCGCTCTATCAAAGGAGCCCTACCAATCGCTCTGCAAGCGAAAGATGAAGGCTTTAATTACCTCATCGTACCAGTAGAAAATGCCCCTGAAGCGGCTATGGTGCAGGGAATCACTATCCTCAAAGCTCCCGACCTGACCTCTGTAATTAACCACTTCAATGGCTCCTCCGCTCTCGAAAGTGAAACGGTAAATACGGAAGAACTCTTCTTTAAAAACCTCGAAGGACATGCATTCGACTTTGCAGATGTGAAAGGACAAGAAAACATAAAAAGAGCATTCGAAATCGCCGCAGCCGGCGGACATAACATCATCCTCATAGGCCCTCCTGGCGCCGGCAAAACCATGCTCGCAAAACGTCTCCCGACCATTCTGCCACCTCTAAGCCTCAGCGAAGCCCTTGAAACAACTAAAATCCACTCCGTTGCGGGTAAAATGAGCGGACAAAGCGCCCTCATTACACAACGTCCCTTCAGATCACCACACCACACCATTTCCGATGTCGCTCTCGTTGGCGGTGGTGGATGGCCACAACCCGGTGAAATATCGCTCGCCAACAATGGGGTCCTTTTCTTAGACGAACTGCCCGAATTTAAACGCACTGTCCTTGAAGTACTACGCCAACCGCTTGAAGACCGTGTAGTTACCATCTCGCGTGCCCGCTTTACGGTAGACTATCCCGCCGGATTTATGCTCGTTGCAGCCATGAATCCCTGTCCTTGCGGTTACCATAACCATCCCACTAAAGAATGCACATGTGGAACACAAGTGGTTCAAAAATACCTGAACAAGGTCTCCGGCCCCCTGCTTGACCGCATCGACCTCCACATTGAAGTTACCCCTGTGAACCACGATGAACTGATGATCCGTGGTTCAAATGGCGAAAAAAGC
>JBJOIB010000160.1:0-9134 GCA_046047375.1 Bacteroidota bacterium | reverse complement strand
GTCACCCAGATCAATCGCAAAAACGCGGAAGTGGCGAGTGAACTTACAGCGGCTGAAATTGAAACCCTTCCGATTGAAGGGCGAGACATCACACGAGCTTTGTATCGCTTGCCTAACATTACACAGGCCACCGGGTTTTTCCCGGAAGCACCGAACGTTGCCATCAACGGGGCGAATTCATTGTTCACCAACTATTTGATCGATGGCATGGACAACAACGAGAATTTCCTTGGCGGACAGCGTTTTGCGATTCCGATTGGCTTTACTGAGAACATCACTGTATTGACAAACAACTATTCTCCTGAGTTTGGTCTAACGGCAAATGGTATTATCAACATCACTTCGAAGTCTGGATCCAACAAACAAAAAGGAGAGGTGTTTTACCTTACGCGTCCGGGAGCTGTTATCGACGCCGAGTCTCCTTATGCCCAACGCGATTTGAGCGGCAATCAGGTGAGAGATGGTTTCATGCGTCAGCAAGCTGGCTTTGGTGTTGGCGGAGCCATTCGACCCAACAAAACATTCTACTACCTGAACGCGGAGTACACACAAGACATCAAAGACAACTTACTTAATTCGCCAGCCTTAGGTGTCAATACAACCGTTCGGGGTCGCAACGAATTTTTGTATTTATCGGCACGTCTCGACGAACATTGGAACAGTCGACATCACTCCATGCTGAGAGTCAACAGCGGTTTGGTTGGCATTGAGCGTCAAGGAGGAGGTTTGGAAGGGGGAGTAACCTTCAACTCAGCAGGAAACACTCAACAACGCAACTCGCTAAACATCGCCGCCAGGCATACCATTACCGGAGAAAATAGCGTGTCAGAAACCAACGTGCTTTTTGGTCGCTTTTTATGGGATTATGCTAAAGCGAACAACCCTGACAATCCAAACGTCACGGTTCTTGGGCCCGATGACCTCGCTTTAGCTGTTCTGGGGCATCCAGGATATATGTTCAAAGACGAAGAAAACACTGTGCAATTGCACCAGAAATTCACTTGGTATTTGAACAACCACACCATCAAAGCCGGTGTTCAAGTGAAGTCATCGAACTTTAGTTTGTTCGGCGGTGGCAATCCCAATGGTAGCTATACCGTACGTCTGACCCAAGATCAAGTAGATGCCCTTGCCGCCACCAATTCGGGGGCTGAATTGGGCATTAACGACATCCCTGCAGACGCCGAAGTACTTTTTTACGGTGTAGAACTTCGTCCTGAAGCGTTCACCAAACGCCAGAACATCTATAGCTTGTACGTTGAAGATCAAATGGATGTGACACAAAAATTGAACATCAACGTAGGGGTTCGATACGATATAGATGATCTTAGCAAAGGAGGTGGAGAGACCATGGACATGAACAACATAGCGCCTCGCATCAGTGCGAACTATCAGATTGGTCCGCGTTCATCACTTCGACTGGGTTATGGCTTGTTTTATGAGAAGATCTTGTATGCCATTTACAGCGACGCCATGCAGTTCAGTTCAACATCTGCTGATTTCAAGGCGCAGCTTTCTGAACTGGTGAATCAAGGAGTGCTCCCTGGATCCACGAATATTGATGCTGTTACAACGGCGGGAAATGTAGGCGGTTCACTTTCTGGTGTTACCTACCTCAATGGCCCCACAGGCGCAGAGTTGCAAGACCAGCGGGAGACCATCTTCCAAAACGAATTGCGCATACTCAATCCGAACGGATACCAAAACCCGTATTCGCACCAATTCACCTTAGGATATCAATACCAAGCCAACCAAAACACCCTCTTTTATGTTGATTTGGTTCATAACCAGAGTTACAACCTCTTCCGTTTGCGAGATTTGAATGCCCCTGAAGCATATTCCATCGATCCCGAAAACGTAGTTGTTCGCACAGGGGCAGAAGCCGATCTAACGCGTCCAATAGCTATCCAAAGCGGTACTACAGGGCCTTATGCCGTGATCAATGGTGATACCTTGACGGGAATAGCGCGTAACATTGTAATGACCGAAACAGCGGGTCGTTCGCGCTACTGGGCGGCTTCATTCACCTTCAACAAGGCCAAGGGCAACGATAATTACGCTTTGCGCATGGTTTACACCCTTTCGCGTCTGGAAAACAACACGGAAGACATTAATTTCCGCGCAATGGACAGCAATCAGTTCGACAATGAATGGGGTCCGAGTATCAATGACCGCACCCATGTGATCAACACCTTCATTACCTGGTATCCGTTCAAGCACTTTTACGCTACTGTGGCCGGTTTGATGCAGAGCGGACAGCCCATCAACCGCATTCCAGATGCTACCCTTTACGGCACTACCGATCTGAATGGCGATGGCCGGTCTTTTGGCGACGCTTATGTAGGGAACAGCGACCGCTCGCCGGGCGAAGAGCGCAATAGCGACCGTTTGCCGTGGTCAGTTACTTTCGATGTAAACCTCGGATACCACATTCCGGTTGGAGATACACGTCGGATTGCGATTACCGCCTCCGTCTTCAACGTCATGAATGCCGAAAATTTAAGCGGTTACAGCAACAACGCAACACAGAGCAATCAGATACAAGTTGGACCTGCATCATCTGGCACCTTGGTGCGTCGGAATGCGGCTCCGCCACGCCAGTTCCAGTTCGGGTTGCGTTATTCGTTCTAAGCATGAATAATATCACTTCTAAGGCCTTTTCATTGGGATTCATCGCCAACACCCTGATACTTCTATCGGGGTGTGGTGGTGCCCCAACAACAACTGTAACAAACACAGAATTGACCGCCTTGCCGTGGGATAGCCTTGTAAATCGTGCCCGCGGCACTGAAGTTACCTTGATGATGTGGCAAGGGGATCCAAACATCAATGCGTACATGGTTGACTACGTGCAGCGCGAGTTGAAACAGCAGTTCGACATCGATTTGATACTTGCTTCCGGACAAGGAAGTCAGGTTGTATCTACATTGATGGCGGAGCAACAAGCCGGAGCAACAGACAGCGACATTGATTTGATGTGGATCAACGGTGAAACATTTTACCAGCTGCGCGAAATCAATGCGCTCTATGGCCCATTTACCGATGCTTTGCCCAACAGCAGGTATGTGAATTGGGAAAATCCATTCATTGCACGTGATTTTCAGCAGCCTACGGAAGGCCTTGAATGTCCGTGGGGTAACGTACAGATGTGTTTGATATACAACAGTGAACGCGTACCATCACCTCCTCAAAACACCGATGAGTTAGCTGGGTGGATCAAAGCCAATCCCGGCCGATTTACCATTGGCACAGACTTTACTGGCATGACCTTTTTGAAAGCTTTGATGATCAACTTAGCAGGAGATAAGCATGCCTTGGATGGCCCCTTTTCGGAAGACAAATACGCAGAACATAGTGAGCGTTTGTGGGCATGGCTGAACGATGTAAAGCCCTATTTATGGCGGGAAGGGAAGTCATTTCCGGCAGCTGTGGCGCCCATGCATCAGTTGTTTTCACAAGGGGAGCTTTGGTTCACCATGAGCAATAACGACGGGGAGGTAGAAAACAAAATTGCAACCGGAATATTACCTTCCTTCAGCAAAGGGTATGCGCTTGAGGGCGGTACCATTCAAAACTCGCACTATATGGGCATTCCCCGCTGGGCGGGCAATAAGGCGGGTGCGTTGGTGACATTGAACTTTTTAATATCACCACAAGCACAATTTGAAAAAGCGCAACCGGAAGTATGGGGAGACGGCACGGTGCTCGACTTGAGCCAGCTTCCCGATTCGATGCAAACCCGATTCAAAGCCCTCCAAACACGTTCCCACGTTGCCTCTCGAGAAGAGCTCAACCTTCGAGCGCTGGAAGAGCCGGCCGCTGAATACATGATACGCTTGTACGAGGACTTCAGAACACGCATTGTAGAGGCTCCATGAAACAGCTGAGCAGAGCCGTCTTCGTTGCCACAGTGGTACTGCCATTGCTAGCTACAACAGGTATAGCCTTTGTGTATGCTACCGGATACTTTTCTCCTGGCGAAAAGGCAATTGTCACCACCCTTTTTGACGAGCGGTTTCTGCGAAGTTTGTTATACACTTTGATTTTAGCTTTCGCCGTAGTTGTTGCTTCCTGCTTGGTAGCGTTGTGGATATCTTCCCGCATCCCTTTTTCCAAGACAATACCCGCGTGGATGTTGATTCCTTTCGCCATCCCACCCGTTGCGGCTGCTTTTTTCACCTTTCAGTTGTTTTCCGGATCGGGGTTGGCGTCGAGACTTAGTTACCATGCAGGATGGGTCAGTGATTCAATCCATTTTCTACCCTTAGTCAATGATGCATTAGGTGTGGGTGTTTTTTCTGCTCACTTTATGCTTTGCATGCCTTTTCTACTAGTCTACTTCATCTATTTAAAGAATTCCGATGAAATCTATGCCTTGGGAGAAACCGCCCGCAGTCTTGGAGCACGCAAGGCACAGGTTTGGAACACCATTACTCGTCCTCTCCTCCTCCGCAGAAGCGTGCCCTTGCTCTTGTTGTTTTTTCTTTTTGTGTTAGGCACTTACGAAATACCACTACTTCTTGGTTCCCAATCACGACGTGCTGTGGTTCCGTTTATTGTAGATCAAATAAAGGGGTACAGCCTAGCGGGAATTCCGCGAGGTTATGCGCAAGCTTTGTTGTACGGCGGACTGATAGCGATTTTCACTTTGATCATGATAAAACGTCCCCTCCGTGCCTAAACGATTCAGCTTCATCCTCCTGTTTCTGTACCTGCTGCCCATCGGGCTTTTAGGTGTGTTGTCTGTTTCCAAAACCGAGGTATACCCATCCTTATTGCCTGAGCTACACCTTTCTGCATGGCGACTCACCAGTAATGGAATAGCGAGTGCCATTGGACTTTCAGTGCTGATTGGTGCGTTGGTTTCTGTCCTGGGAACCGTGGTTGGATTTGTTGCATCATACGCGATGGCAGGATCGCGATATCGCCAGTATTTATTATGGATATCGCTCATTCCATTTGCCACGGCCCCCGTTATTCTGGCCTTAGAACTGAAATATTTCATAGTGAGAATAGGCTTATCAGCCGATGTGGGAGGAGTAATCTTGAGCCAATCGCTTGTAGCTATTCCTTACGCCAGCGTACTTTTTTCGCTGTTTTGGGACCGTGAACGGATGGACTATGAACAAGTAGGGCGCACGTTGGGAGCTCGAAGCGTTCAAGTGATGTGGCGCATTCACATCCCCGCTGCACGCGGGATGATTCGTTTGATAGCCCTGCAACTTTTCTTGTTTTCCTGGTTCGAATATGGTTTAACCCAGATGATTGGAACAGGGAAAGTTGTTACACTTCCGATTGCGGTGTACCGATTTGCCCAGGAAGTTCAGATACCGGCAGCAGCAGCAGCGTGTTTAACACTCATGCTTCCACCGATGTGGTTTCTTATCTTCACCAAAAAAATTCGCTTACGCTAATGCTTAAGGTCTCCAACATACATAAGGCATTTGGCGCTCAGGTAGTATTGAACGGTGTTTCACTTTCATGTGCGTCTGGCGAAACCCTTGGTATTCTAGGGAAAAGCGGGTGTGGAAAAACCACATTGCTGCAAATCATTGCTGGTTTATTGAGCGCAGATCAGGGAGAAATTGGCTTTGGGGAAGAATCATTGCGGGGAGTGCCGCCGGAGCTAAGAAACACGGTTTACCTCAATCAGCAACCCTTGTTATTTCCACACATGACGGCCAGAGGCAACCTCGCATTTGGACTTGAAATTCGCGGCATTGGCAAGCGTGAAATCGAACAACGCACCATGGAAATGCTTGAGTCGCTTGGGCTTATGAAAGAGGCGCATAAATATCCCGCCGAACTCAGTGGCGGACAGCGTCAGCGTATTGCCTTTGGGCGCGCCCTGCTTGTGAAACCGCGTGTTTTATTGCTTGATGAGCCTTTTGCGAGCCTCGATGCAGACACTCGTGGCGAAATGCAGGCATTGTACCAAGAGTTGGTTACCGCGTATGGTCCGGCAGCACTTTTTGTAACACATGATGTGAAAGAGGCACTCTTGGTAGGTCAGCGTTTTGGTCGTATGGCCGATGGACAACTTCAGCTGTATAGAGAGCGGGCAGATTTTATTGCCGATCCCGAAACCGGCATTGCTCGGGAACAGGCCTTTTGGAAAACGATACAACCATGAAAGATCATATAGAATCCATTTACTGGGTTTTCACCCAATTGTGCAATGATACATGTGATCATTGTTACAACTTATCAGGCCCAAAAGGAGCTCGGATCAGCACAGAAGAGTGCCTGCAGATTGTTGAACACCTGCCTGAATCTGTCGGTAGAGTCATCCTCTCAGGAGGAGAGCCTTTAGCTGAGCGTGCCAAGCTGTACGCGATATTAGATGCCCTTCAGACGAAGTACCGTGGGACAGCGCAGATTATGTTGCAGACCAATGGCGACCTGATGACCGGAGAGATATTAGACGAGCTCATTGCTCGTGGGGTGACGCGATTCGACATTGCCAGCATAGACCGCTACCACAAGCATGCGGGAGCGCGGTTGATGGATTTGGCAGATCTTTTTGCTTCTCGCGGGGTGAATGGCGACGACAAAGATCCGCTCATTGAGATCGACACATACCTGACCGAAAAGCCTTTGAGTTGGGGATATTGGGGCGCAACCGAAGACCTTTGGTTGGGAGGTAATTGGGCGCGTGGCCGTGCCTTTCAAAAAGGCATTTGGAAGCGTGACCCCAACCATAATTTTTGCGCGGTGCTTTCAGGAGGTATTGGCTTTTTAACGGGCGCTCCCGGAATTCCACAAGAGATTTCCATCCAGCTATGGCGCATCAATCCTTGCTGTCCGGGCACCTCCAAGCCCATGGGCGATGCCCGCACAGAAAATGTAATTGACGTGCTTCGCAAAGTGAGTGTTAACCCCGTGTACCAACGCATCAACGAAGGTGACCCGATACGCATGGGTGAAAGCGTTGGTATAAGTGAGGAATTTGCACGTGCACGGTTGGCCGAGTTGGAGAATATTTGCTTGTGGTGCGATGAGTTTTTCGACAAGCATTACCACGAACCCGAAGATCAATCCATTTAAGCTGCTATTTTTCACGCAACACCTGCAGCATGGCGCGGTTGAACTCAGCTACGCCCGCTTTGTTGAGGTGGTGTTCGTCGTAAAAATGCAGCGAGTCGTTCAGCACAAGTTCTTCGTTAAAGTTGATATAATACCCGAAGCGGGAAATAGCCGAGTCGAAAGAGGCCGTGTTCGAATACCTCGTGTAATTCACTGGTGCCACAGGAGCGTAGACGAGGAGAACTGGGATTTTTTTCGCTTGAATTATGCCAAGAATCTCTTCAAAAGCCTTCCATTGTTCTGGCCTGACTTCTATGGTTTTTTGAGGTAACTCAGATGGCGAAAAGTTTCCTTCCAGCCGTTCCACATATCCACCTGACACGTATCGGTCTTTTCCTTTTTGCGCCGGTTCGGTGATGTTCTTGTTTAGGCCTAACACTTCGCGCATTTGGGCAAAAAGCAGCGTGTTATACGTTTTAAGATGGTTCACCTGAAGGGCCATTCGAAGCGAGTGTAGGTCGTTAGGGGCGTTCGCAATAACATCCAATGAAGACTCTACTCCATCGCTCATAAACGATTCAGGATACACCTCGATTACCACCTTTTTGGGGTTTAGGTGCGTCAGATAGCGTTCCACCATCACTTTTGTTTGTAACGGTGTTTGCGAGCTCGAGCCGAGGTTAAAGCATGAGATGTTATTCTGTCGAAAGAACTCAGTATCAAATCCTCGGTAGGCGTGAGAAGAGCCGAGGAAAAGTACATCTACATCTTGAAACTCGGAAACCTCTTTCAGGCGGGTGAATAAATGTCCACCAGACGCCGCTCTATAATGCATATTGCGCTTGAAAGACATTGGAATCCAACTGCCCCAGACAAAGAGCAGCACCAGATAAACGATGGATGCGAAAGGCACAAAGACAGCTAGTTGGCGAATAAACTGCTTCATGGCGTTAGAATTGGAAATAGATAAACGGAGTTTCTTCCGTGGCCATGTACATCCCTATGGCGAACACGATGCTGGCATACATGGCCCATCGCACTGAACGGTGCCAATTCAAACCTAATTTTTCCAGGGCATGCTGCCCATCTCTGCCGATCCATTCCACCCAAATCAGCAACAGAATTAGGCAGAGCGTCAGGGTTGCGTTTGATCCTGCAGGAAAGCGGGGAATAGTGAAAAGAGACGTTGAGAAAAGGCCGTCAATATACCCCAGGGCGTGTTGAATGTTTTCAGCGCGGAAAAAGATCCAGGCAAAGGTGGTCAATGCGAAGGTTGAGAGTATGCGTGCGGCGTCAGGCAGAGAGGGCAAAACACGTCCTTCAGCCACCGTGTTAAGGTTGTTTCGGTTTTTACTTCGCAGCAGGAGAGGAAGGAAAAACAGCGCATTGAGGGCTCCCCAGGCAATGAAAGTCCAGTTGGCTCCATGCCAGAAACCGCTTACGAGGAATATGATGAAGGTATTTCGCACCTTGAGCCAAGTTGAGCCGAGGCTACCACCGAGAGGAATATAGAGGTAATCGCGAAACCAGGTTGAGAGGGAGATATGCCACCGGCGCCAGAATTCGGCGATATCCCTTGAGAAATATGGAAAAGCGAAGTTGCGCATCAGGTCGAAGCCAAACAGGCGGGAGGTGCCGATGGCGATATCAGAGTATCCTGAGAAATCGCCATAGATTTGAAAGGCGAAGAACACCGCGCCGAAGACGAGAGTGCTGCCCGACACGTTTTCATAATCGCTGAAAATAAGCGTAGCCAATCGAGCTGCATTATCAGCGATGACCATTTTTTTAAAGAGTCCCCATAGGATTTGGCGCATGCCATCCACAGCGAGGGAATAATTGAAACTTCGAGGCTTGTAAAATTGAGGGAGGAGGTGTGTAGCGCGTTCAATGGGCCCTGCCACCAGTTGAGGAAAGAAACTCACAAAGGCCGAGAAGGCGATGAAATCGCGTGTGGGTTCAAGTTTCTTTCTGTACACATCGATGCTATAGCTCAACGTTTGAAAGGTGTAGAAGCTTATTCCGACCGGGAGTACGATAGACAGCGAGGGTTTCTGAAAGGGTGTGCCGAAGAGCGAGAATGCAGCAGCGAGGTTATCGATGAAAAA
>JBJOIB010000159.1:0-4980 GCA_046047375.1 Bacteroidota bacterium | reverse complement strand
AATCCAAAAACTCCATGTCGACATCGCCCTAGTTGACAACGATGTTCTAGACACTGAAGGCTTTCGTGCATGGAGACCTGAATATGCCAATGCGGAGTTTGTGCTGAACGAGGATGGCAAGTACATCTGTTCGTATGAGGTTGAGAAGATGTCGAAATCGAAATACAACGTTCAAACACCGGATGAATTGGTGGAAAAGTACGGAGCGGATACCTTGCGTTGTTACGAAATGTTTCTTGGTCCATTGGAGCAGCACAAACCTTGGGATACCAAGGGGATTACAGGGGTGCACGGATTTTTAAGGAAATTCTGGCGTTTGATGCACAACGCTCAAAACGAGGTGGTGGTAAGCCATGAAGAGCCTTCAGCAGCGGAGTTAAAAGCTTTGCATAAGACGATTCGAAAGGTTACAGAAGACCTCGACCGTTTGTCGTGGAATACGGTTGTAAGTGCCATGATGATTGGGGTAAATGAACTCACAGAGTTGAAATCCAACAAAACAGCCATCTTACAACCCCTAGTTGTGTTGCTTTCCCCTTATGCACCGCACCTCGCTGAGGAGCTGTGGGAACGCTTGGGGAACGCTTCATCGGTCATGGATCAGCCATGGCCAAAGTGGGAGGAGCGCTTTTTGGTGGAGTCATCGGTATCTTATCCGGTGTCTTTCAACGGCAAAGTGAGATTCACTATTGAAATGCCTGCCGATGCTGCGCCGGCAGTCGTAGAAGAGGCAGTAATGGCACATGAACGCACGCCTGGTTACCTCGAGGGTAAAGCCCCTAAAAAGGTCATTGTAGTACCCGGACGCATTGTAAATATCGTGCTCTGATTAGTCTACTGAATCAGTAAATACAGCAGGCTCTTCGCTCTTTGAGTTGAGCTTTTTGTTTACGTCCACTACTTCGAACTCTACCCTGCGGTTCCGCTGGTGTTCTTGCTCGGAGCAGTTTACACCATCAATGCAGTGGTTAATAGGTTGTGATTCCCCAAAACCGCGCGCGGTAAGGCGATCGGCGGAAATACCGTTGGCAACGAGGTAGTCATACACGGCTTTGGCGCGACGCACAGATAGATCGTAGTTGTATTTGTCGCTGGCACGGCTATCGGTATGTGCAGACAATACCCCTGAAACGCCAGGGTTATCTCGCAGAATTTGGAGGAACGTGCGTAAATCGGGCATGGCGTCTTCTCGGAGTTCGTGCTGGTCGCGGTCGAAATAAACATGATATAACTCGATGACCATGCCCGGCTGAACGATGATTTCAGGAGTGAGCAACGGTGGTTCCGCAAGGCGATTTGGGACCATGGCAATATCTACAGCATGGCACTGGTCTTGGCTTTTTACAACTGTGAGTGAAGTTGTTAGCTCTTCAAAGGCGGTACGTGTAACATCAATTTGAACCTCAGCGCCATTGGATACGGGTACAAAAAAGGCACCTGATGCAGTGGTTGTGACTTCAAATTCGTCTTGACCATGTTGTACGCATACTTGTACCTCGGCCAATGGATTTCCATATATGCTGTGCATTACTCGGCCGCAAAGGAATGCCTGTTGCAGATTGGCAGCTTCCATAGGGTCGAGGGCCAGAACTGTTTCCAATACCTGTCCGTCGAACATGCCATCTGTAGTTAACGCATACTTACCAGAGCACCCGTCGGTAGATGTGTACATTTCGTGACGTGCCATCAGCTCAAACTCTGATCGGTTATACACCGTATAGCTGTATTCACCCAGTGAGTCGGTAAAGGTGGTTACCATGCTTCCATCTGCGCCGAGCAAATCAACACGCGCTTGAGGCACAGGTGCGTGGGTCAAACAATCGAGCAAAGTTCCATGAATATGGTACCCGGTTTCCATGGTGAAAAAGTAAATATCATCCTTGTTCGCGCTATTTCTATTCGAGGTAAAGTACCCGGTTTTGCCATCTGGTTCGAAACACAATCCGAAATCGTCTTTTGGACTGTTCATTGGAAGTCCAGCGTTTTCAGCCATCGCAGATCCATCCAACGGAATGTAGAAAACATCCAGCCCACCGAAACCAGGGTGGTAGTCTGACGAGAAATACAGCATGTTGTTGTGAACGGTTGGAAAAACTTCGTTCCCGGAAGTGTTGATCTTACTTCCTAAGTTGGTGGGTTTTCCCCAGCTGTCATCAGCGTTTCGAACGCAAGCATAGATATCCATTCCACCCATTCCGCCGGGCATATCCGAGGAGAAATACAATGTGTTGCCATCGGTGCTGAGCGCTGCGTGGGCGATGTTGTAGTTGTTGTTATTGAACGACAGCGGCTTCGTTTTAACCCATGCGGAACCTTCTTTTTTGAGACGAATAATGCCCAATCGGGTGTTGTTTTGGTCATCGAATCCGCGCTTACCTGATGCAACATCTGTTGTAGTCAAATACGCTTCATTTCCGCTGGAGTGAATGAAAAGAGGGCCATCGTGGTAAACTGTCAACGGAAATTCTGAGGCAACGGTGGCTTGTGCTGTTTCATGGGTAGGATCAACCACAAAAAGGTCTGTGAAACGCTCGTTGGTCCATGGGTCGTTTTCCCCAGCTTTTTTCAATGCTTCTTTTCGATTGGAGGCAAAGTACAATTTACCATCGAATAGAAATGGAGCAAAATCAAGGTCTTCTGTATTGAATGGCATGGGGTTTACCTTATAATGCTTTTTGGAAAGTGCACCAGAGGCGATACCTTTTGTCCATGCCTGAAGTTGGGATGCATAGGCGACCTTTTCGCGGTCGCTTTCTACAGCAATGTATTTCTCGAGCCACGTGATGGCCAGATCGTATTTTTCGTTTGCAATCAAGATCTGGCTGTACCACAGTTTTACTTGTGGATCTTCGTTCATCATCGCGGCACGCGTAAACCAGTATTCGGCTTCTGCCCAACGATCTGTTTTCCAAAAGCACAGCGCCAATTTGGTGATGGCCTCGTCGTTATCGAGGTCTTTCCGAATGGCCTGTTCATACAGCATGATCGCCTCATCGTAGTGGTGGTGATCGAACGCTTCATTGGCTTTTTTCATTTGCGCACCTGCCACTATTGGGAGGAGGAAAAGTATAAGTAGAAAGCTATTTTTCATGGTGGCCAGATCAGAATTAGAAGAATCGTGGGTGGTAAAACCCATCGCGTTTTTTGATTAAGTCGAATCCTAAATACAGCTCATGTGAGCCCAGGTGATTGTTGAGTCGTGTTAAGGTAAAATCATATGCATAGCCCACTTTCAAAGAGCGGGTTATGCTATAGCTGAAAATCGCGCTTACGGCGTCTTTCCAACGGTATGCGGAGCCTACCCAAAGCGTTTTATTCAGCAAAAACAAGCACCCCAAATCCGCTTGAACCGGCGCGCCAGGAACATATCGGACCAGTGCGATGGGTTGCATGTACGTGTTTTGGGATAAGCGAAACAGAGCGCCGGAGGTAAGGTGCACATGTTGGGAGTTTTGAAAGGTAGCCACCGACGGATTATCTCCATTGGTGAAAGAGGTTTCAGCATTCAGCAACCGAGGTACTGATAGCCCGGCGAAAAAGCGTTCGTTCTTGAATAACATTCCGAAACCGAAATTGTAATAGGTAGATCGAATGTTGGCTGCGGGAATTGCAATGTCTCCCGATTGCTGCGGATCTGCTTTGGTAAAGTCGATACCCGTAGATCCGAATTCACCTGAAAGTCCAAAAGATAAGGTGCCTGAGCGCATACCCAAATGATAAGCGAAAGAGGCTTGCGCCCCTGAGGTGCTTGTCATTCCTAGGCGGTCACGCATAACGTTGAGTCCGACACCAAAAGATCCGTGAGAGAGTGGCGAATGAACAAAGGCGCTTTCGGTGCGGGGTGCACCTTCCATTCCGGCCCATTGGTTGCGGTAAAACAAACCAGAGGAGACACCTTCTTTGCTTCCGGCAACAGCTGGATTAAAGGCAAGTTGATTCCAAAGGTATTGGGTATTTCCCATGTATTGTTGGGCTACTGAAGTAACCGAAACACCCAAGAGAAAAAATATGGCGGTTATGTAGGTCTTCATTCTTGTTCTTATTGGTGGATGGTGAAATAGCCGTTTTCGAGCACCTCGCCGGTGTCAGTGTTTTCAAATACAAAAAAGTAAGTTCCGTCAGGACATGCGGTTCCATTGAAGGTTCCCTGCCAGTTGTTCTGATAATCTTCTGTGGTGAATATTTCTCTGCCCCAGCGGTTGTAAACTGTGATGCGGTTTAACGGAAAACGCTCAATTCCTTCTATTACCAAAGCGTCGTTAACGCCATCGCCATTCGGAGTGATTATGTTGGGAACATGCAAGAAAGGGAATACCTCAAAACGAAGTGTGGCGGTGGTACATTGATCCGGGCAATCTACAAAGCACACTTCATACACCAGGGCATCTGAGCCGGAATAGCCAGATTCTGGGGTGTACTCAATGGTATTGTCGCCACTTACCTGTGCTGTACCATGGTCGGGAAGGTCAATGAGGGTAACAATCACGTCTACCCCGTAAACCTCGTCGTTGACTAAAACGTTGGCATCGGCTTTCATGCCCTCTACAATTTCTTGGTAATCGTCTGCAGCTATTGGAGGTAAGGGTGCAAAAACAGTAACCTCATCGCTAGAGTAGTTTCCGCAACCAGCATTGTACAAGGTCCAAGTGAGCAGATACGTGTTACCTGCTTCAGCGCCTAAAACGGCGGATGTGGCCTCCGATGGACTTACGATTTGTATTCCACTGTCGTCTGTTGACCAGATTCCGGTGAGTGAAGAGGCATTTTGCGCTTGAATGGTAAATGCCGAGTTTGGACAAGCAATGATAGATTCACCAGCAAAGGCTTGTTCTGCAGGGATAACGTCGATCACAACTGTTTCTGTGATAGATGGAAGACTAAAGCAGGTTCCATCGAAAACTTGGAGCGTGTAAGACCCTGCCATATCGGCTGTGGTTTCAGCGATGTTGTATTGTGCCTCATTGGTTGTGACACTCGTTC
>JBJOIB010000158.1:0-10292 GCA_046047375.1 Bacteroidota bacterium | reverse complement strand
CTACCTCTTCAAAACAATACATGTCTAGGTTTTCGATGGAGGCGTCAACCTCTTCGAGCAATTCAAAGAATACATTTGAATGAACAACATCAGAGCAGGTTACAAGGGTGTGAATGAGGGGTTTGCCGATCATAGTGAAAATGACCAGCGGAAGGAAAAGTACCCACATAGTTATGTTTGATCCTTGCAGCACGGCGTGAAGGTACAAATTCTAAGTAGGATGGAAGTTATTTACGATTGAAGTATCAAGCGAAGAGCTTTTTGATTGCGACGATGTTGAGTGGAAACTCAAGAAATACGTGCAACAAGCTCCAAAAGAATAAAATTGTTAAGCCGAGGCGATAATTGAATGCGTAGACGACCAGGAGGCATGCCCAGACGGTTGCAACCGTCCAAAACCGTTGACGCGAAAGGGATTTGGCCCAGCCTATGATTTTCGTTTTGGAGAACCAGTTTAAGTAATGGTAGGTGTAGGCAAACGCGATGAACGCTTGCAATTTCATGGTGGAAGGCGTGTCGAGCGAATCGGATTTGCTGCTGAAGGCAGAGAGCAATCCGAGTGTATCACCCGAAGCAGTGGACGGTATTTGGTGCGAGGCGAACAAAGCTTCGGGCAAGAAAGCGAAAGCCAGCGGTACGATTACTATAAGCGCGATGTTGAGCCGGGCAAAGGGAGTTTTGCTTGCACGCATTCCTGAAACCATGAAAATCAACGTAAACAGGTACACATGCACCAACGTTGGAACGAGCAAGGTGATAAGAAAGAAATAGCCTGGAAACTGGTAAAAAGTTAGAATAATTACTGCTGTGATGGCAACGAGGGTGGGGATCCGGAAATGAGAGGATACAAACCAGCTGATGGTGCCTAGGAGTGCAATCGGAACCACCGCACTGGCATAAAAAGACAGGGTTGACGGCGCTGTGTTGAAGTAGTGCATTCCCATCGCCACCGTTGGTGGCAGGCAAAGGACTCCAAGTACAATCCACTCCCAGCCCCGGGCAGCAGGGATAAAAAAATTGCGTTTACTCAACCAGTTGATTTCAGTTAGGTAGTGGAGTGGGCCCAGGGCTGCGTATGAAAAGAGGAATAGCTCGAACGGCAGCAAGATGGCCAACGTGGCAGAAAGAAGGATGAGGCCGGTATTGATTTTTTCCTCCATGGAGAGTAGTGGGCGGGTTGAAGTATGGCTTCGAAAAGTAGGAAAAAAACAACTTGTAACGTTGCGGATAAGTTGTCTGAAAACCCTTGATATTCTTATATTTACGAGAAATTCACACCAATGAGCACCTTCCTTTCCTCCGCCCTCAAACAATTCTCCTACTACCGCCAACTCGGCACCAACGCCATGCTACAATGTGAAGAACCGCAGCTCTTCCAAGAACCAGCACCCGGAATCAATTCGATAGCCGTGGTAGTGAAGCACATGCACGGAAATATGCTTTCACGGTGGACGGATTTTCTAACCTCGGATGGAGAAAAAGAATGGCGTAAACGCGATGATGAGTTTGAACCCTCGCTCTCTTCTGCAGAGGATGTTTTTGACCTGTGGAACGAAGGCTGGAAATGCGTGTTTGATGCCATTGAACCGCTTACAGACGAGCATCTGGAGCAGCTTATTTATATTCGAAACGAAGGACATACGGTTACAGAAGCCATAACAAGGCAGCTGTGCCATTACGCCTACCACACAGGGCAAATTGTTTACCTGGCAAAGATTTACAAAGGAGAAGCATGGCAATCACTATCCATTCCAAGGGGTGGATCAGCGGTGTTCAATGCAGCTAAATTCAACCAAGAGAAGGGTCGGCGTCATTTTACAGATAACTCACAATAAAAAAGAGGCTTGCGGTGCGAGAAACGAACCGTGATGTGCTTCGAGCAGCGAATTAGCTTCCAAGTTCTAGTCGAAATCCAACTCCATGCACATTGGTGATGGCCACGCGAGGGTCATCAGCGAGGTATTTACGCAGTTTGGTGATGAATACATCCATGCTGCGGCCTACGAAGTAGCTATCATCGCCCCATACTTTTTTCGCAATCAGCTCGCGCTCCAATACACGGTTGGCATGTTCGCATAACATTTTGAGTATGTCGGCTTCTTTGCGGGTGAGCTGTCTGCTTTCAGATGCGCGGTTCAACGTTAAATTAACCACATCAAAAAGGTAGGATCCTATGGGGTATGACTCCACTTTAGCTTCCTCGTTGCCCGGATTTACGCGCTTCAAAATCGCGCGAATGCGCAATAAAAACTCCTCATTCACAAAAGGCTTGGTGATGTAGTCATCGGCGCCGATGCGCAATCCCTTTAATTTATCTTCAATCATGCCTTTGGCGGTGATGAAAACAATGGGTACATCGGCATTAAGCTTCCGGATGTCTTCTGCCAACGTAAAGCCGTCTTTTTCAGGAAGCATCACATCTAGCAAACAGAGGTGATAGTTGTCTTGACTGAAGCTCACCAATCCGTCTTTTCCATCGGTAGCGAGATGCACATGAAAGCCTTCCATGCGGAGCAGATCTTGCATCACAAAGCCAAGATTATAGTCGTCTTCTACCAAAAGTATTTTCACTTTCTCGCTCATTTCTTCATTTTTTTCAGTCGGATACTAAAGGTACTGCCTTCCCCAGGTTTGCTAACGAGTGCAATGGTGCCTCCGTGCGCTTTAATAATGCTTTTTACATAGAATAGGCCCAAACCAAACCCTTTCACGTTATGGATGTTGCCGGTAGGCACGCGGAAGAACTTATCGAAGATCATTTTTTGATGCTTCGCATCGATGCCGATGCCGTTGTCGATCACTTCAAAAACGAGGAATTTCCCTTCAGATCTTAAGTTCAGACGTATCACGGGAGCCGTTCGGGTGTATTTTATGGCATTGTCGATGAGGTTATAAGCCACATTCGTTAAGTGTACGCGATCGCCTTGAACGATGTGCTCACCGGGTTCAATGTTCAGCAATATTTCCCCTTTTTTCTCTTTCGCGAGCAACTGCAAAGTGTCTGTGCATGCAGTCACCAGTTGATTGAAATCGATGGTTTCGTTCTTTAACTGAAGCTCGCCTGGCGTGAGTGATGCAATTTGAAGTACCCGCTCCACTTGCGATTTGAGGCGGTTGTTTTCATTCTTGATGATCGTTGCGTATTGCTTTAACCGCTCTTCATTGTTGGAAATGCCCGGTTTTAGAAGCATTTCACTGCTGATGCTGATAGTGGAGATAGGGGTTTTCAATTCATGCGTCATGTTGTTTATGAAGTCTGTCTTGACTTCTGAAAGTCTTTTTTGCCGCAAGATGGTGAGTATGGAATAGGCAAAGAACAGCACTACGATGAGAATTACGATGGAAGAGAAAACCCAAAAATCGAGCTGTTTGACGATGACGTTTGTTTTTTGCGGAAAGTAGATGCCGAAATAATGTCCGTCTTTATCAAATCGTTTCTGAATGCTGAGCTCCTCTCCATGTCCGCTCCCCGGCTTCTCGTTGAAATTCACCCGGCCACCGTAAACCACCGAGTCTGAAAAGCAGTCGTAAATGGCGTATTCGAATTCTTCTTTCAGGTTGAAGTCTTCGAATTGTTCTCGCAGCAAGCCTTCCAGAAAATAAGGATGTAGGGTATCGTTGATGTTGGCCACGAAATAAGCAGACGACACTTGTTTCACAGGTTCAACGAAGGCGCTATCACGGTTGATCTGTTGAATTTGATCTACCACTTGCGAAAGCGCAATGATGACCCGATCATTGAATTGCTTTTCTTGCAGGTTGTATGCGCGCTGAACCCAAAAAATTTGCGTTATCACTATTCCTGACAGTGAAACAACCGCCAGGAGTATGAACATAAATATCGTTTGTCTGCGCATAGGCCGAAAATAAACGTTTTCGCATCTTTGTGCACGCAATTAACACGCAAATAACAGTGAGAATACTTCACACCCTTACCGCAGTTGCAGTTGTAACGGCTTTTTTAACGGCTTGCACGACTCCTGAAAAACCCTCTGTTCCTTTCCATGCACACTACGTTGTCTACAGCGAAGATGGCGAAGTGGAGGATATGGTACACACGTATTTCGGACACGAATTGGTGTACAACGTTTACGACTCGACACATATTTATATGCGAAGAGTAGGAAAGGAATCGGGTACCACGCATTGGTACGATGGTTCTACGCTCATTATACGCGATGAATACGGTGATTACTGCGATTGCACAGTGCTAAGCGGAGAGCTATTGGATTATTGGTTGGAGAATGAATCAGCGCCGGCCTTTACGTATGGAAAAGATACCTATCCTAAATTCAATCTCGCTATTCGCGATGGGGTGGGCCTGTCCAGCTACGACAATCCGAGTGCTAAAGATACCACCTGGGTTTCTGTGGCGGAGGAGTTGATGAATCCGTGGTACGACATGCCAATGTTTAAAGGGTTGCCAGTGAAATACGCCTACCGTTTGCGTGGAAAAAAGGTGACCTATGAGATTGATTCACTGACTGAGTTGAAAGGTATGTGGGATGTGACTGGATGGAGCAAAAAATGTGTGCGCATTCCGGCAGAAGTCTATATGGGCTTTTCAATGAAAGATTCATTGGGTGTTTCAGCGGATCGGGTATGGATATCTGGGTTGCTGCGCGACGAATCGGGCACGCCGTTGACCGGGGAAGTGGCTATAACCACCTACGCTACTGATGGAACGGTGGATGAAGCGCGTTCATCGGTGGAGCAGGGTCGTTTCGATATTCAGCTGTACCCAGAGGGGCGCTACATCCTCGATTTTACATCGGAGGGGATGATTCACCGAAGAATAGAGCTGGATTTGGCTGACTGTCCTATCGATGGAAGTGAGTTCTTTATGGAATTGGCGATCAACCTTTTTGAGCCTGAATCGCAAGAGGTTGCAGACTATTGTTTGAGCCAGTTGGTAGGCATGGGAAAATACGTTCCTGAACAAGGTGCGATTGGTTTCAATTACGCCTACACCGATTCGATCATGCAAGAAATTGCACGCATGCGTGAGGCAGCCGTGCCGATGCCTTGATTTAAAGACTGCGAAGTTCTCTGAATCGGGCTGATTGCCTGCGGGAGACCTCTATTTCTTTGCCATCACGGAGGGTGCATTTTAGTCCGCCGCTGAACCAAGGCTCAATGCTTTCAACCCAATCAAGGTTGACAATGTGTTTGCGTCCGGCCCGAAAGAAATGGGTTTCATCCAAGCGTTCTTCCAGTTGATTGAGGGAGCGTAAAATCAGGGGTTTGTATTCTTTGAAGTACACCCGCACGTAGTTTCCTTCTGATTCAAAAAGGCGAATGTCAGACAAAGGAACGAACCAACATTTTTCACCGTCTTTGATGAAAATTTGATCATCGGGGCCTAGGAACGATTTGCGAGGCGTTGCTTCGCTGTCTTTTGGCACGGGGTTTTGAATTCGCCCCAATGCCGAGGCTAGACGTTGCGGTTCAACGGGTTTTAGAAGATAGTCGAGGGCGTTGACTTCAAAAGCGCGCAGAGCGTATTCATCGTAAGCTGTTACAAAGATAACACGCGGCACGAGGTCAAGCTTGTTCAATAAATCAAAGCCGCTGCCTCCCGGCATTTGGATATCGAGGAAGATGAGCTCAGGTTGGTGGGTGTCGATGAGTTCCATAGCTTCATCGATATCGCCTGCTTCTGCCACCACTTCAATAAAATCGAAGGCCGTTAGCATCTGTATCAGCTCCTTTCGGGCCAGTCGTTCGTCATCAATAACAATGGTTTTCATAGCGTATTTTTTTGAGGAATACGAAGGACGCAAATGACTTCGCTATCCACTTCTTCAATGGAAAAAAGTGCGTCATTTCCGTAAATGAGTTGCAATCTTTTTTGTGTGTTTTGCAATCCGGTGCCTTCTCCTTCATCTTCTCCCAGTGTTCCAGTATTTGCAATGGCGATTTCCAAATTTCGGTCGCGCACAGCGGCGCGGATGATAAGTCGTCCACCACCGCGTGTAACAGCAATTCCGTGTTTCACCCCATTTTCCACCAGCGTTTGAACCATGAGAGGGGGTACTGGAAAGGCGGAAGCATCGGGTGAGATGTTGATTTCGGTTTGCAAACGATCCTCGAATCGGATTTTTTCCATCTCAAGGTACTTTTCCACGAGTTCCATTTCTTCGCTCAGCGGAATGAGGGCGTGTTTGCCGAGGAGCAGTGAGTTGCGCAACACAGAAGACAGGATGGTGACAGCTTCCTTGGCGCGAACGGGGTCTTCGTCTATCAAAGCCCGAATGCTATTCAGCGAGTTGAACATAAAATGTGGACGAAGTTGGCTGCGGAGGTTGTTCAGTTCTACCTCTACGCTCGTGGCTCGAAGTTCCAGGTTGTGAATCTCTGCCTTACGAAAGTTTTCGAAGTAGTGAACAGCGAAGTAAACAACGGTCCACACCAGAAACAAAACGGTAAAATTGAGCATGTAGATCCATAATCCGGCATCGTCGAAAACCAGGATTTTCCGCCCTCTCACCAGGAATGCATCATGCAATGCCCCGTAGGCCAGGGAGAACAAGAGGCTCATGACCAATGAAGTGGGTAAAATGAGCAGGGCTTGTTTCCAAAGCGGTTGAGACAGGTAGTTAGCCCTTCGAAGCAAGGTTCTGAAAGCATGTGTTATGCCAATGCCCAACACCATCATAATGGTTGCAGACACTGGAACCTCCCACACCACGCGGCCTTGCAGAGCCACATTGATAACAGCTCCGGAGGCAAATAGTCCCCAACCAATCCATTGGCATAGCCAGTATATGCGTTCTCTGCGCGACATAGAATACGAAGGTAAGGACGGATGGTGAACGATCCGTGTTTTTTACACAGGCGGAATATGTGTTGGGCGGAAGGTAAGACGATACGAAAGCGTACCTTAGGGGTGTGAATTACTTAGCACATTGTTTATTAAGCGAGGGTCAGACAGGTGTTCTGATAGGAAATTTCATGGGAGATTTCGTCAAGGGCCATCAGTTTGAAGATTACCCCAATGAGGTGCGGAATGGTATTCTGTTGCATCGATTCATAGATAGCTTTACTGACGAGCACCCCGTGTCACTCGCTTTGCGAGCAGAGCTGCGCGCCGTGTGCGGACGGTATGCAGGAATTGCGGTTGACATGGTGTACGATTATGCTTTGGCCACCCAGTGGCATCTCTTTTCAGACCAATCGCTCGATGACTTCGCTCAACAAACCTACCGAACATTGCGAAAGCATTGGGATGAATTGCCCGATCGGGCGCAGTTTCTGCTGCACTATATGGAGAAAGATAACTGGCTATTGGGGTATCAGAGTTTGGAAGGAATGGAACGATCGCTGCAAGGCATGAACAGAAGAATGGGAGGAGATACAGGCTTGGAAGAAGTAGGGGAGTGGCTGGTCGAAAATTATCAACCACTTGTCGAAAGGTTCTTGGTGTTTTTTCCAGAAATTACCAATGAATGTCATTTGAAAATCCGTACCTTCGCGTCCGCCGGGTATTAAATTGGTGTGAACCTTGTGTGCGCACCGAACTCAATTTTATATATTTACCCACGTACCGAGACAAAAAAAGTTATACAAGAACATGAGGTTATTGGGTGTGGTTCTCCTTGCGATGTTAGGTTTTGGATTAAATGCCAAAGCTGGAACGATAGTACTCGAAGGAAAGTACCAACAAAAAAACATATATGTGATCAACAGCATTGCTGCTGATGGAGTTGGTTTCTGCGTATTTGAAGTTACCGTTAACGGTCAGGTTACCAGCGACGAAACCAATAGCAACGCATTTGAGGTTGACTTATCCGTTTATGGGTTTAAACTCGGAGATGATGTTGTGGTGACCATCAAATTCAAGGATGGATGCGAACCTAAGATCATCAATCCCACCGCACTAGAGCCATCGCCAACGTTTGAAACAACCAATATCAAAATCGATGATAGCGGAATGTTGACATGGGAAACGTTGAACGAGCAAGGTCGACTTCCATTCATCATTCAGCAGTTCAAGTGGAACAAGTGGGTGAATGTTGGTGAAGTAATGGGGAACGGCACTTCTGTTAAAAACAGCTACAGCTTTCAAACAACGCCGGTGTCTGGAGAGAACAGGTTTAGAATCATGCAACGCTCGCAGGAAGGGAAAAACCGAAGCAGCAATTACGTGGAATACACCTCTCAAAAAGCACCGCTTACCTTCACGTACGACAAAAAAGAGAAGCGCCTTAGTTTCAGCGCAGAGACCAATTACGAGTTGTACAACGCTTACGGGCAAATTATCAAACGCGGTTTTGGCTTGACATGTGATTTAAGCGCTCTGTCGAAAGGTGACTATTACATCAGCTACGACAACAAGACAGAGAAGTTTGTGAAGAACTGATTTTCGTATTAAATCGGTTGATTTACAACAAAATATCCTTTTTTTCGTACGTACTACTATGAGAGTTGCAGTGAGTTGTATGTTTCTGCTTATCTCCGTAGTCTGGAGTTCCTGCATTCAGGTTGATAGACCCGAAAAGAAGTCGGCCGCTGTGGCTTCGGTTCCAGCAGATCTCCCACAAATCAAACAGCGCAAGAACATCATCTTGCTAACTGAAAACGGCTCAACTTCATATTACCTGTATCGCGGTCAGGGAATGGGTTATGACTATGAACTCGTTCGCTCGTTCGCTAAAAGCCACAAGCTTGGCCTGCAGGTAAAAGTGGTTACAGACCTCTCTCAAATGTTCGCCATGCTCAAAAGCGGTGAAGGAGATATAGTAGCTGGAAATTTGACCCAAACACCGGAACGAGAAAAGTACGTGCGCTTTACCTCTCCGCTTTCGCAAACCCGACAGGTATTGGTTCAACGAAAGCCCGACGGTTGGCGGTCAATGTCCACAGCTCAATGGAAAGACTCTCTGATTCAATCGCCCGAAGGGTTGCAAGGAAAAGATGTGTTTGTGCACGCGCTAACCACCTTTCACGCCAACTTATTGGATATGGAAGTTCGTTTAGGCATTGATATGAACATTCATGAAGCCAGTGCGAAAGTGTCGAGCGAAGAGTTGATTCGCTTGGTTGCAGAAGGACAAATACCTTACACAGTTTCCGACGAAAATTTGGCGCGCATCAATGCCATGTATTACCCCCAGTTGGATTGTTCTGTTGCTCTTAGTGAACCCCAGCCCATCGCGTGGGCAGTGCGCAAAGATGCAGACAGCTTGATCTTGGCCATAGAAGAGTGGAAAGCACAAAAAGATGTGCAACGCCGAATTCGCTTCATGCACAAGAAATATTACGACTCCCCGCGGGATCAAAAGGAACGTTTGGAGAGTAGGTACTGTTCGTTGGATGGAACCTGTATTTCGGAGTACGACGCCACCATCATCAAGCACAGCAAGCAATTGCGTTGGGATTGGAAATTATTGGCTGCGATGATCTATGAAGAGTCGCGTTTCAATCCCGATGCCCGTTCGTGGGCCGGTGCTTTTGGGTTGATGCAATTGATGCCTGGCACAGGAGAGCGTTTTGGAATTGATACAACGCAAACCACTGATCAGAACATTCGTGCCGGAGTTGAATACCTCCGTTACCTCGATCGGCTGTGGAAAGATAAAATTGAAGATCCCAGCGAACGTGTGAAGTTTGTGCTGGCTTCTTATAACATCGGCCCAGGTCATATCTTGGATGCACAGGCGATTGCTCGCAGTTTGAATTTAAATCCCCAACTTTGGGAACACAATGTGGCTGATTGTTTACTGCTCAAAAATGATCGCACCTATCTCGAACTTCCGGATGTTAAACACGGTTATTGCAGAGGTACAGAAGCGGTTGAGTATGTGAATAGAGTCATGAATCAGTACCTGTTGTATCAATCATACAAAATATGAGTACGCGAATAATAGCTGCGGCGCTTGTTCTGCTCGTAGCGGGGTGTAAAAAAACAAAAAACCAAGAGCTGGAAATAACAGGAGTTGTTTCTGATAGTCGGCACGGTCAGGGATTGGCAGGTACATATATCACACTTGCTGAAAAGACAGTGGATGGGGGCGTATTGACAAGCGCCTTCAACCAAATTAGCGAAACTGAAAGCGCTTCCGATGGGGCATACCAGCTTCAATTTGATCGATCGAATGCTTACGAATACCGCATGACGGCTGAGAAATCGGGCTATTTCGATCGGGAGTTCAACATCAACCCAGATAACGTCAACCCAGACACCCCTTATTCCTTTTCTTTCAGCATGGTGCCAGTGGCTACCGTTACGGTGCAATTGGTCAATATAGCTCCTGAAACATCTCAAGACGAAATCGTGTTTCGCTACGTAG
>JBJOIB010000157.1:0-2873 GCA_046047375.1 Bacteroidota bacterium | reverse complement strand
CGGTGTTCAATACGAATGGGTCATTCCATGTTGCCCCAACACCACCCAATCCATACGAGGCAAAAGAGCCACTTCTGTACAAGTCACCGAGGCCAAATCGTGAGTACGGAGAAAGGTTGTTGGTTTGAGCAAATCCAGACAAACCAATTAGGCAGAAAAGAAGCAAAAGTTTACCGCGCATTGAAATCGAGAATTTGATACAAACCTTTCAGCGTTAATAACGGGTCTGCAAAAATGGTGTTTTTTAATGGGAGGTCAAAATGCTTTGCATCGCCCCCGGTTATGACGATGGAAATACCCGGAAAGTTATTTTCAAATTCTTCCATGGTACGCAAAACTTCAAATTTCCATCCGTTCAAAGCCCCTGATTGCATGCATGAAGCCGTGTTGTTTCCAACCAGTGGGGCGCCCTCTCTTAGCTCTACGAGTGGCAGCGATGCTGTGAAAGCATGCATGGCATCCAGGCGCATTTGCAACCCTGGTGCTATGATTCCGCCTGAAAATGAGGCATGCTGCCAAAGATCAAACGTAACGCATGTCCCCATGTCTACCGCCAAAGCTGTTTGTTCACCGAACATCTCGGCAAGGGCGCAAACGTTCGCCAGTCGGTCAATGCCGGGGGTAGACTGCTCATGGTATGCTGAACGAATGGGCAGAGGTGAGGCGTGGGTACAACGAAATACACGGGCATTTTGCTCGAGTCCGAACACATCTTCAGGCACGTTGCCGCTGCCCGATATCAGGATCCAGTCAGGCTTGAAAAAGCGCGTTATTTCATGCAGCGCCTTAGATTCATCCGGCTGGATAGCCGCGTGCAAACCCACCACACCCTGCTCAAAACAGGCGTATTTAATGCGCGAGTTTCCGACATCGATAACCAATGCCCGGTTCAGTGCCATCGCGTGGTTTGCATCAGATGTTCAAGGTCTTCTTTGATATAGGCCACCACCGGCTCAAGCGAGTCAGCGTTGACGGTCGAAGAAAAATAAACCGAGCCACGAAGGAAGTGATTGGTGCTGTCAGACACAAAGAATTGCAACGGAGAGGCTACATCTCCCGTCAGGTGATACAATGTGCCGAACGTTCCGGCAGAATCGCTTAAGAATTCAGTTCTTCGAATAGCGTTCGCCTTCATTTCGTGTTTGAAGGCAAAATTGTAGGCATCCTCGACGTAAGGCGTTACCGAGCCACCAACTTTGAGGTAAGTACAGTGAACACGGGCCTTAAATTGCGGAAACACAATATTGTACCAACACGAGTCTTGATCAGACTTGCGTATTTCGATTTTCGAAAAGGTGGGGATTTCCATCGACGTTCCGCATGGAGCATCGTATTGCGTGTACGTGTGTTCCGGAAACGCTATTCGAAAGTAGCCACGCGGTTTAGGTACAAACGAATCTGAACATCCTGCTAGAAGCAGTGCACTAAAGAGGATCAGAAATCTCAGTATGTTCATCTTCAATTGACACTTTAATTCTTTTCACTTTGCGTTTGTCGGATGCCTCCACAGTTAGCGTGCACCGATTGAACTTATAACGCTCTCCTTTCAAAGGTATTTTACCGGCCAATTCTACAACGAATCCCGCAAGCGTGTCACTGTCTGCTTTGGCCTGTTCAAAATCCTCTCCGTCAATATCAAGAACCCTGTAAACGTCTATCAATGGTGTTTTACCTTCGAATACGACGGTGCGGTCATCGATGCGTGTGTAGCTCAAATCCTCTTCATCGAATTCATCGGTGATTTCACCAACAATTTCTTCTATGATATCTTCGAGGGTAATGATGCCACTTGTTCCACCATATTCATCAACCACTACCGCCATGTGTGTTTTTCGCTCTTGAAATTCGCGAAGGAGGTCGTCTATTTTTTTATTTGCCGGCACGTAGATGGGCGTGCGCAACATGGATTGCCAATGGAAGTCTGACTGGTCAATGTGTGGCAACAAATCTTTGATATACAGGATGCCAACGATTTCATCAATCGATCCTTCAAACACCGGAATTCGTGAATAGCCTGATTCGAGCACTTCTGGCAGGGCCTCTGACCAAGGAATGCTTTTGGAAACGGCAAAAACATCCATTCTAGGGGTCATGATTTGTTTCACGTCTTTGGAGCCAAAGCTCACAATGCCTTCCAATATTTTCTTTTCTTCATCCGACCGCTGATGGTTATCAGTCAGTTCCAAAGCATGCTCTAAATCTTCTACGGAGATACTGGTGGTGGAGGTGCGTTTAAAGTTGCGGTTGATGATGTTTCCCATGCCCACAAGAGGTCTCCATACCGGGAAAAGTATGCGTTGACAGAAAATCAATGGGCCGGCTATTACGCGCGCCAACTGTACATTGTAGCTGGTTGCATATACTTTTGGAATCACCTCTCCGAATAAAACAATCAAAAAAGTTACTCCAAAAACGTTGATTAGGACTTCGGCCAATGGGGGGAGTGAGTCCTTCGGTATCAATGCCTCAGAGACTACCGTAGACAAGAGAATGATTACGATGTTGATGAGGTTGTTGAGTACAAGGATGGTCGCCAACAAATTCCGCGGTCCGGCTTCAATGTCTGGACTTTCTAATAGCTGCAGCAGGCGTCGAGATGACGGGCTGTCTTCTTCTCGCAAAGAACTCAGATCAGCGGGGCCGAGGGAAAAGAATGCTACTTCCGAACCAGAGGCAAGGGCGCTTCCGACGAGTAAAACGAGCATGAGAAAAGCAGGTACCCAAAAATCAGGGTTAGACAGCACATTGAGAATGACGGTCAGGGGTATACTGGCAGGGTCCACTTAGGCAGGTATTGGTTAAAAAGGCAAGTCATCGGCCTCGTCTGCGATATCAGCAGAGTACGATGGCTCTTGTTTTTGAGGCTGTGCAGC
>JBJOIB010000156.1:0-3014 GCA_046047375.1 Bacteroidota bacterium | reverse complement strand
ATCCAATGAAGTTACCCACTGTGATAGATCCGAAATTTCACCGAAGGCAGCTCGAAATCGATCCGCATACTTCCCACAAAGAATCGCTTCTTGCGGTGTGATAAAAACGGTAAACGTTGTGGCAGATGATTCTCCGACACAATCGGTGTTAAAAACAGAATCAGATAATTGCTTACGGTCCACAGATGCCATAGGGAGAGAGGTTTCAGTGGTTAGGCGAATTGAAGCGCTCAATTCTTGCTGAATATAATGAAAATTCAGCACATAACCAAATTAAAACCGATTCAGCTCCTCATACAACCGGTGCAGGGGCAATCCCATGACGTTGTAGTATGAACCATGCAGCGATTGAATTCCTATATATCCTATGAAGTCCTGTGCACCATATGATCCGGCTTTGTCAAATGGAGCATAGGTGTCAACATAATGGGTTATTTCTTCATCGGTCAACGCGCCAAACACAACTTGGGTTTCGTCGTGAAAAACAACCCTTTTGCTCAAATCAGCAATGCAAACTGCGGTAATCACGGTATGGGTTTTTCCAGATAAACGCTTCAACATAGAAATGGCTTCAGCACGGTCTGCCGGCTTATTCAAAATATCCCCTTCCAAATAAACGGTAGTATCTGCCGTAATCAATATATCTTCCGGTGAAAGCTCTTCCATAAAAGCATCTGCCTTCTTGGCCGCCAAATAAAGAGCCACTTCTTCCCGATGCAACTGGTCACTAAAAGACTCATCGGTATCCTTGGTTCTTACCTCAAAATCCACTTCTAACCCCTTTAGCAATTGCTGCCTGCGCGGCGATTGACTTGCTAGAATGATGTTACGGTTTTTAATTCCTTTCAGCATGATGCAAAAGTAGGCTTTCAACAGAATCTGAGCACTGTAACTACGTAAAAGTGAATCAGCCACTCGATGTACTTTTGGTCTGCTAAGAAAGAGGTTGAAAGGTTGGATGTTGGGTTGAAAAACACGCACTTTTTATGGTTGGCGCTCACGGTCATTTGTGTACTTTTGCGCCATGCATCAAAAGCTGATTATTCTCGATTTCGGCTCTCAGTACACGCAGCTGATTGGCCGTCGCACCCGTGAGTTGAACATCTATTCTGAGATCCATCCGTGGAACAAAGCTCCTGAACTAACCCCTGATGTGAAAGGAGTCATCTTGTCTGGTTCCCCATTCTCAGTGAAAGATCCTCAATCACCGAAACCAAACCTCGATGCCTATCGCGGAAAAGTACCAATGCTCGCCGTCTGCTTCGGAGCTCAGTATATCGCTGAAAGCACCGGTGGACGTGTGATGCCGTCGAAAATTAGAGAATACGGTCGAGCACACCTCTCGCAAATAAACCACGAAAGTCCGCTCATGAAAGGCCTATCCCTCAACAGCCAAGTCTGGATGTCACACGGGGATACCATCGAAACCATGACGGATGATTATACGGTGATCTGCTCAACACCTGAAGTCCATTATGCTGGTTTTCAGTCGAAATCAGATCCGGTTTACGGAATACAATTCCACCCCGAAGTGTACCATAGCACGGAAGGACAAACACTATTGGCCAATTTCCTGGTCGATATCTGCGGATTTGCACAAGATTGGACGCCACTCTCTTTCATCGATGAAACGGTGGCCACACTCCAAAAACAAATTGGAAACGATAAGGTAGTTCTAGGTCTGTCTGGTGGCGTAGATTCTTCAGTGGCGGCTATGCTACTCCATAAGGCAATTGGTAAAAACCTGTTCTGCATCTTTGTAGACAACGGACTTTTGCGCAAAAATGAATTCGAAGAGGTGCTGGCCGGATACCAAGACATGGGATTGAACGTGAAAGGCGTTCGCGCAGCTCAGCGATTTTACGAAGCCCTCAAAGATGAGAAAGATCCAGAAAAAAAGCGCAAAGCCATCGGGCGTGTCTTCATCGAAGTTTTTGACGATGAGTCGCATCAAATAGCTGATGTAGCCTGGTTGGCACAAGGAACCATCTATCCGGATGTTATTGAATCGGTATCAGCTACCGGTGGACCAAGTGCAACCATCAAATCGCATCACAACGTTGGCGGTCTCCCCGATTACATGAAATTGAAAATCGTAGAGCCCCTCCGCCTCCTCTTTAAAGACGAAGTGCGTAGGGTAGGAGCAGCGCTCGGTGTGAAGGATAGCATTCTTCACCGACACCCTTTCCCGGGGCCTGGACTAGGAATTCGCATTCTTGGTGATATCACCGAAGAGAAGGTACGAATCTTGCAAGAGGTTGACCATATCTGGATCCAAGGATTGAAAACAGCAGGATTATACAACGATGTGTGGCAAGCAGGAGCAATCCTTCTGCCGGTGCAGAGTGTCGGCGTTATGGGCGATGAACGCACCTACGAACAAGCCGTTGCTCTACGCGCAGTTTCTTCTACCGATGGAATGACTGCTGATTGGTGCCATCTGCCGTATGAATTCCTTGGAAAGATCAGCAACGAAATCATCAATAAGGTGAAAGGGGTCAACCGCGTAGTGTACGACATCAGCTCAAAGCCCCCTGCAACCATTGAATGGGAGTGACACTTACCAAATTGCCCGTCGTAATGAATATGAAAACTGCTTTGCTCACCCTCCTCCTGCTTTTTTCCTTGGCATCCTCGGCCCAAGACCGCGTGATCATTGAACAAAATGGAAAGAAGTACTTTTCGCATGTGGTTGAACAAGGACAAACGCTGTATTCACTGAGCAAATTTTATGGCGTGGATGTGGCGGCTATTGAGGCTGCAAATGCAGGTGCAACAGCAGGCCTCAGTGTTGGCCAAACGCTCCTCATTCCAGTACCCGACTCTTTCGACCCCGATAGATGGGAAAACCCTGTGCGTATGGAAGCCGGGTTTATGATTCACCGAGTCAAACGAAAAGAAACTCTTTACAGCATTTCCAAACTGTATAAAACCGATATCAATCGACTGCTCGAACACAACCCGGGAGCCGATGTTTCGCTTAAACCAGGAGATGAACTTAAAATTCCCGTAAC
>JBJOIB010000155.1:0-7697 GCA_046047375.1 Bacteroidota bacterium | reverse complement strand
ACTTTCACTAATAGGTTAAAGCTATCTTTACTATGTCAGTTTCAAACAAAGGGCTACTGCGAAAATCTAGTAGTTGTTTGGTTAAGGTTTCAATTAGAGAAGACTATATTTGGTTTTGCAGTTACGGACCTGGGAGAAGACATAACTCCAACAATAATTGTTCGACTTGACGAACAAACCTTTTACGGCAACAAAGAACTTAGGAAAAGGAAGATTAAAACAGAAAATGTCTTGGTTAGTTTTAAAAATGGAAAGACAAAATTTGGCTGCTTGTGAAAGCTGCGCTTCCTTGCGGCTCGAAGCTCATGTTGAATAAAACCTAGCACTGAATTGTATTATTAGGTTTGAATTTTGAAAATTCAGTAATGCACATTTGAAGTTGCCGGATTTGGCTTGACAAAACTGCTATATTTACTCTTGCGGCAATAAAAGAAAAGAGTGTGCAACTCAATTCCAAGAGCAAAACCAATGGCGGAGCACAAGGATATTACTAGAGAGCAGTTTATGCAGTTTTTCAGAAGTGATGAAAAACTGAATGAACTTACACCTGACGACAGAATTGAAATATTTAGAACAATTCTTCTCGGTAGTTCGGATTTCAAGCAAGAACTTATGAACGATATTTTGTCTGACTACTCTGTTTCAAATCTAGTAGTGGAAAATTCAAGGGATGGAAAGGCATAATTGGACGAAAGAGGGACGCCGACCGCACAACAATGTATAAAAGCAATGGCGGGTGAAATGGCACATTCAAGATCGATGTATTCAACAGACTTCGATGGTGGTGGACAGTTAAACTCTTTAAAGTCCGCTAATGCTCTTATACTTGACCGTTGCCTTCAACCATGAAGCGACAGTGTAAAATGCAACTGACAGTGCTATAAACGACAAGACAAGCAATCTCTAATGACAACTGACAGTATTGAAACATACTACAAGATTTTAGGTGTACCCTCTGATGCAACAGTTCAGGATATTAAACGAGCATATAGGCTCAAGGCCATGAAGCTGCATCCTGACAATAACAAAAGCCCCGATGCTCATGATGAGTTTGTTTTGTTGACCGAAGCATATGATTTTCTTATAAGCCAGAAGCAAACGACGACAGGACGAAAGCCTGCAACGGAATATTACAATTGGCAAAGTGATCATAGAGAACGCTCCAGACAGAAAGCAAGGGAGTTTGCCAAAATGGAATACGAGAAATTTAAGCAGACAGACTTCTATGTGGCCTCTGAAGCAGCCTATACGGTTGTGCAACACCTCTATTTCTTCGGAGCAATCGCTGTTATGTTAAGTCCTCTGTGGGGCTACCTCTACAAAGGTTGGTCAGGTTTTGGGGTTGGACTCTTACTCACATTCCTCTCTGTGCATTTTTGGTCTGGCATTTTTACCGAGAAGTCTACATTGAACGCACGAACGTTCCTGCGTTCGCTTGTAATCGTTGTCAAGTCGAAGTCTTTTATGAACGTGATGATTGTAATTGCGAATCTGTTTTTCTTTTGTCGAGTTACTTTAAACACGCAACTAACCTTATTCGAATTTGCTTTTGTATTTGTAATCTCTTATTCCCTGGTTTTTCTGGCGTATCGATTTGGACTGAAAACAATACTGAAGCTCTCAAAGGTGAGTCTCTTCGTGCATTGGTTGCCGGGTCTTTTGAATATGTTCTTTTTGATCAACTTTGTTTTTTCCAGTAACCCCGTAACTGAGGTATATTCCTTTTCACATGAGATGCGCTGGTATGGTGGGCGCTTTTCTAAATGGCGCTTGGAGAAAATTGCATACATCAACTTGGAAAACGATAAATACAAAAAGTATGTTCTCCTAAGAACTTTTTTTGATTTTGAAACGATGAAGAACAAAAGAGAGATAGCGTATCAGTTTGAAGACGGTCTCTTAGGAATGCGCGTGCTGAAAGACTACGAATTCACGAAGTGAATAAAGCTTAAAGGTTCCTCAAAAAAACAACTTCTCAATAAACAGGCTGATGACCTCCACAAGGATCAGGGCAATGATGATGATTTCGAGCAAATTGCTGCGGCGATGTTGCAAAAGATCTTTGAAGAGCTCGAGGTTTTCACTCACAATTTTGAGGTTGTAATCAATGCTCGCAAAGCGCGATTTGATATCGAATACATTGCGCAAACCGATGTCGACCTTGCTTAAATACGGGTCGTTCCAGGTAGATTCTGGCTGGTCGAACACATATAGGTGGTCGAAAATGTTGTTTTTTACGTTCAACGTCTTTCCAATGAACTTCAGCAGGGTCATGTTGGTCATCATCAAACGCCCTTTTTTCTCCAACATGCGCGTGTAATAGTTGGTCTCATCAAGCATCTGACTGCCTTGACTCTGATAGTAATCCAGCGCTACCGATTGGCCTACGTTCAGCAATACGATCTTGATAACTTCATCTGATAAATTGGTCAGGTAGGCTTCGTTGTGGTCAAACTTATCTTGAGTCTCACTTTTGTGTATGATGAAATCATCCGATAATTTTTCCTTCAACGGATTGATGCTGTAGTTGAGAATGAACTCGATGTTCTCAGAGATCTTCAGTTCATCGTAAGCGCAAAAAGCCACCACTCCAAACGAAGAGATGTATAGGTATCGATTGCTTTCGTTTTTGTAAAATAAATATGAACTGGAATAACTGTGAAGATCGCCGATGTAATTGCTCCTGAATTTTCTTAAATCGATGCTGTCGGCTATTTGATAGGCTTTGATTTCCATCGGAATGTTCTTTTTAAAGTCGTTGTATGAGAGCAGAAACGAAGGAATTCGAAGTAGATGATTGAACTCAGCAGAATCTATCCGCAAAAATAGGCCAAATGGCTTAATAATTTCGCTTTTTTCGGTTAAGGAATGGTTGTATGAAAAAAGCCATCGGAACTTCCGATGGCTTTATCAGTTGAAGTGATTTGTTCGAATTACTCGAAAATCACTGATTTTGTCAGGTACTGGTCGCCCGCAACGATACGGATGGTGTACATTCCTTTTGCCCAGTGAGCGGCAGGAATTGGGAGAACACTATTGCCAACAAGTGACTTGTAGGTGCCAGAGGCTACCAAACGACCATCAGCGCTAAATACCTCCATTTGGACATCGGTCGGAACAGCGAGGTTCACCGCTACAAATGCCTGATCATGCGCCGGGTTCGGATACACCTGGAAGGTAGCGTCTGGAGCAGCAGCTTCTACCACACTCACTACATCGGTTCCGTCCACAAATCCTTCTATTACAGCGTCTTCAATGCTCGAAGATGCGGCATTGTCTATGCTTCCATCAGGCGCAATCACCATCCCAACAATGTGGATTCTGGTTTCATCCCACTCTGCCGGCAAAACAAACGTGTAGTTGTGCACAGTGGTATTGCCCGCGTTCATCGCGCCGGTAAAGGCGTTGTCTAATCCACTGAAGCTCGGACTCAAGGCGCGCGCTACGTGATCATAAACCATTTGCGAAGCAGGTACCGGACTTGGAAGCAACTCATAGCCGCCCATTACTCCATTGGCACCACCGGCGTATGCGTTTGCTTGCGCCCAGTCAGCGCCTGTTCCTGTTACGCCATCTTCGGTAAGCACTACAGCCACGCGGTAGTTGCCGCTCACTGTTTGCTGGAAGGTGGTAGAGGTGCTCACATTCAATGTGCGTGTGCCGGCATCCCATGTTGCGCCGTTAACGATGAAGGCCATTGGGTCTTGCTGGATGCGCTCAAGGAAAGGAATTTCAAATTGAGATGGATCATACTCAGGTCCTCGATCCACAATCCCACTCGGGTAACCGCTTATCAATCCGCCAATTGCGGCGTCGTAATCAGTATTCACCATTGGGTCTGCATTATGCACGGCAATGCCGATGAAAAACTCATCGTAACGTTCGGTGAGGAGCTCCATGAATACAGCACCGCGCACGCACCACGGACACCAGGTTCCAGTGCCTTCTTCAGCTACTACACGCTTGCCGTTTGCAGGTACAACAGGATCGATGATGATGATTTTTTCATCGTCGAGGCCATCGTCATCGTTAGACATGCCGTTCACGTTCGAAATGGTAGCGACGGCGTCGTTTTCACCAGCTATCAAACCGAAGGTTTCAGCAAAATCTACGGTGTAAAAGCCCAGTGAAGGGATGTTTACTCCTGAAACGCTCTCTGTAAGCACATTGCCGTTGTATTCAACACTGATGTCGAACGAAGTGATAGCCGTTAGTCCCAAATTGCGGATCTCCACTGAAGGGGTTACCGTTTGAGTGGCCAAGCCCGATGTCATGTTGAGGATGTTGGTTACCGCTCCGTTTAGTGCCGGAAGCTCATAAGGTGTGTAGTCGTAGCTCACATCATCTACCCAGAATTGGTTGTTTTGGAGCGGGAAGATGTCGATGCTTGCGATTTGAGTTTGCGTATTCGCGTAAGTTCCGCGCAAATCCCCATCAATGTAGATTTCCCATGTATTGGTGCTCAGGTTCAGGTCCATGCCCAATTGAAACCAGGTCGCTTGCGGGTAGTCTGTTTGAAGCAGCAATCCGCCGCCACTGGTGAATTGTGCCACACCAGCGTCGAAGTAGATGTCAGCGGCCCAGGTAGTACCGATCACATCTTCGCGCTGGAAGTTGAAATAGGCACCACTGCCGTTGTTGATGTACATCCACATGCCGAAATTGAACTGACCCACGGCCAATTCGCCCGGGAAAGGCAAAACAACGTCTTGCGGTCCGCCGTTAGCAGAGGTAGAGGCAAAATACAAGCTTTGTGTTCCGCTGTTTGCGTTGGTGGTAACAACTGCGGCATCATCTGCACCGCCATTGGCGCTTCCCCATGTTTCCCAAACATCGCTGGCGGCGGCAATCATGGCTCCAGCGCTGTAGCTTTCAAAATCATCGGAAAATGATTGAGCTCCGGCGGTCAGAGTCAACGATAGTCCGATCAAGGTGTAAAAAATCTTTTTCATAGAATCGTAATTTGCTTGGAAGGTAAGATGTTCAACGCACATTTGTCGCGAATTCAGATGTATTTTCTTTCCATCGTTCAAATCCTTTCCGCGCTGAAAGAGGGGTGTAATCCATATTATTAATCCCTTAAAATTCGCAGAAGACTAGGCTTTCGTCGATCATTTCGCGCAATTCACCTACCTTTGCACCCTAATTTCTGTGTGGTGAAAAGAACTTTTATTATCGTTTTTCCTGTACTCATTCTTGGTATCCTGTTCACAGGGTGCAGGCGGGAGGAGTTTATTCTTGGCGACGATCTGAACGTGAGTGATGTAGATCCGAGTTTTGCTATTCCTTTGGCTTATACCTCGCTGACGCTTGGTGATATTGAGCGATCATTTGATTCGGAGAACTTCATCTACAATGAATCGGAGCAATTGTTTGCTTTCGTGTACAAGAAGGAAATTGTACGCTTGGGAACGGAAGATTTGAACTTGCTGGAGAATACGTCCGTTGGTTTTTCTGTAACACTGAGTGATGCGGAAGCCGCGGCTATCAATGCGTTGCCGGCGGGGCAAAGCTTCAATGTGAGCTACCCAGTGGGCCTAACGTTCGATTTTCCGGAAGCACCGCAGATAGAGACGGTAACCTTCGACGGTGGATTTATGACCCTGTCGTTGGCCTCTGATTTACCACATCCCATTTCAGGGATGATAGAGATTCCCGGACTTACTTCAGGAGGTGTAGCGTTGCAGCAAGCCATCAGTTTGGCGGCGAACAGCACATCAGAGGTACAAATCCCTCTTGAAGGATATACCTTGGATTTAACCTTGGGTGGAAGTGGCTTCAACTTCATTCAAGTAGATGCGGATTTAACGGTGACCTCTTCTGGTCAAACCACTTCGGCCGGCGCAGAGGTTAGCTTTAATTTTGGATTTGATTTTGAAGCGTTCAGTTCCATTTTTGGCTATTTGGGTACTCCGGAATACACCGCGGTAGATACGCAGCTCGTGAATCTGTTTCGCAATTTGAATGGTGGTATTCTCCATTTTGCGGATCCGCGCATTGAACTTACCGTGTCGAATACTTCCGGAATTCCGTTTGAAATCAATATCGCCGGTGTCTTTGCACCTGAGAACGATGTTGAGCAATTGCTTGGAGGAAGTGATTTGCAAAACATACCAATCATCAATGCGGCGGCTGCCCCCGGAGAAGTGGGCTATACTTACCATACCATTACTTCAAACGGCACCATTCCGACCCTTTCAGCTGTATTGGATGAGGGACCTTTTGAGTTGATTTATACATCAGATATTCTAATCAATCCCAACGGGCCGCAGCAAAACTGGGTGCTTGATTCGAGCTACCTTTCGTGCACAGCTGAATTGATTCTACCTTTTTATTGTTATGCCGACAATTTCACTGTTTCTGACACCTTGGACCTTGTGTTCGAGGATATTTTAGGAGCAGATGATGAGGGAGCATTGGACTGGAACGATGTGAAGAAGATGCAGTTGCGTCTGATAGCAGACAATGGCTTGCCGGTGGAGATGTTTGGGCAGGTTTACTTTACAGATTCGCTCTACAACATCATCGATTCATTGTACCTCGATCCTGAGAACGCCTTCTTGGCTTCAGGGTACATCGATTTTTCGTTACCGGAAACGCATCCGGATCACGGAAGGGTGCTCGAAAAGAGGAGAACCATTCGCGACAGTGAGCTCACCGGACAACGCATTCAGCACATGATTGCTGAGGAGGCGCGAAAAGTTATTTTGAAGGCACGCAGCAACACAGCAGGCGCTGCAGGTCAGGAATTGGTTCGGTTTTACCCGGAATATGAGCTCAAGCTCAAGTTATCAGCGAAGTTAGACACCCAAATTGATTTGTGATGAACAGGATAGTATTGCTCTTTGCTTTGGTACTGGGTGTTTCAACCTCCTCTTGGGCCCAACAGAGTCTTCTCTTAAATTTCATGGATGACGCTCCGCAGCAGTTGTATGCTAACCCGGCACATTTGTCTCGTCGATCCTTCTCAATCGGCATTCCCGGATTGGCAGGGATGTATGTTCGCCATGAAAACACCCTTTTCAATCCGCGCCACATGTTCGAAAATTCGTCTGACGGAACCTCGTTCCGCACCGAGCATTTCCTCGATCAGGTGCGAGATTACAACTACCTTGGGCTGGAAGGTGCTACCGATTTGTTGGTAGTGACTTTCGCAACAGGTCCGTCTACCCAATGGTCGTTTTCGTTGCGTGACAGGCTCCAGGGGCGGCTTGTGCTTCCGGGAGATATGATTCGTTTTCCATTTATCGGCAACGGCAACTTTGAATCGCACGGCAACGTGCTGGATTTCAGCGGGTTGGGGGTGTACTTGAATCACTACAGAGAAGCGGCTTTCGGATGGCATCATCAAAACAATTCAGGACTCACCATAGGCGTTCGCGGTAAATTGTTGTTCGGTTCAGAGAACATAGATACCAAGGTGAGCAATGCGGTGTGGACGACCGATACCGACACATACGACTGGAATTTTTCAGGTGAGATGGATGTTTACACCTCGGGCATTTACAACCTAACAGACACCATTGACGACAACCATTTGTTGGAGAACGGCAAGGTAATGACCTACTTATTCAACGGGAAAAACCGCGGTATTGGCGTTGATGTGGGGGTTGAGAAGCGCGTAACAGACAAGTTGCGGTTGAATGCTGCGGTTACTGATTTGGGTTTCATTCGATGGAAAGATGCTTTGCGCTCTT
>JBJOIB010000154.1:0-6445 GCA_046047375.1 Bacteroidota bacterium | reverse complement strand
GTAGGGTTGAGATGAAAAATGCTCCGTTTATGTGTTTTTGAGTAAGGTTTTTACGTTGAATCAAAGCAGGTCCTATTCCTATCTGAGAGAAGATTTCAACGAAACCTACAACGACTAGAGCGATGGCCATGACTCCGAAGGCCTGTTCACTGATTTGTCTGGCAAGGATGGAGACAAAGACCAGTTGGAGCAGGACTTGGGTAGACACATTGATGGCTTGCCACCCGAAAGACCGTATGAATTTTTCTCGAATAGTCACTTGAATGCGGTGCTAAGATAGGAGTTCAATACGAGGGAAATATATAAGGGGCAATAATTCCTGACACCGATAGATGCATAAGTCTTCAGGAAAGCGAAAAAGCCGGAAAACCCGGCTTTTTCTTGTGAGTTGTATAAGCTTATCGGGCGTAGTTCACGGCTCTTTTTTCGCGAATCACGGTAATTTTGATTTGTCCTGGGTAGGTCATTTCGTTTTGAATTTTCTGGGAAATATCGAACGAAATTTGATCTGCCTGATCGTCTGTTACTCGATCGCTTTCAACCATAACACGCAACTCACGTCCGGCCTGAATAGCGTATGATTTCGTAACGCCTGGGAATTCGAGAGCGAGGTTTTCGAGGTCTTTGAGGCGTTGAATGTAGCTTTCAACGACTTCACGTCGGGCACCAGGACGAGCACCTGAAACGGCATCACAAACTTGGATGATTGGGGAGAGGAGAGTAGTCATCTCCATTTCATCGTGGTGAGCACCAATGGCATTGATGATATCAGGTTTTTCGCCGTATTTCTCAGCCAATTTGGCACCGAGAATAGCGTGTGGGAGTTCAGATTCTTCATCGAACACCTTACCGATATCGTGCAATAATCCAGCGCGTTTTGCGGCTTTAGCATTGAGACCCAGTTCTGCGGCCATTACAGCAGATAGGTTTGCCACTTCGCGTGAGTGTTGAAGAAGGTTTTGTCCGTAGGAAGAGCGGTATTTCATCCGGCCCACCATTCGAATGAGTTCCGAGTGGAGGTTATGAATTCCGAGGTCGATGCACGTACGTTTACCGACTTCGATGATTTCTTCCTCGATATTTTTCCGTGTTTTATTCACGACCTCTTCAATGCGAGCAGGGTGAATACGACCGTCGCTAACAAGCTGGTGCATGGATAGGCGGGCGATTTCTCTTCTCACAGGATCGAAGCAAGAGAGGATGATAGCCTCTGGGGTGTCATCGACAATGATTTCAACCCCAGTAGCTGCTTCAATGGCTCGTATGTTACGTCCTTCACGACCGATGATGCGTCCTTTAATATCGTCGTTTTCGATATTAAACACCGAAACCGAGTTTTCGATAGCGTGTTCAGTTGCAACGCGTTGGATGGTTTGGATAACGATTTTCTTTGCTTCAGCGTTGGCTTTTAGCTTTGCATCATCGAGGATTTCCTGTATTTGATGAGCTGCCATAGAACGAGCTTCTTCTTTGAGCTCTTCCATGAGTTTTGATTTCGCTTCATCTTGGGATATTCCGCTTAGTTCTTCAAGAACGGTAACAGCCTTTAGGTGGGCTTTTTCGAGGTCTGACTGTTTTTTATCTAGAACTTCGAGTTGTTTAGTCAGGTTGTCCTTTGTTTTTTGAAGGTCCCCTTCAGCGCGTTTGTTTTGTTCGATTTGTTTCGACAATTGCGCTTCTCTAGCTTTTATTCGGTCTTCACCGGATTGAATTTTTTTGTTTCGTTCTTTCAGTTCTTTGCTATGCTCTTCTTTGAGGGCTAGGAATTTTTCCTTGGCTTGAAGGATTTTGGCTTGTTTGATGTTTTCGCCTTTCTCTTCGGCTTCTTTGATAATTTCTTCTGCTTTTTTATTCAGGATTTTCGTGTAGAGCAGGTAAGCCAGTCCAGCTCCGATTACGACACCTGAAATTGCTCCGATGGCAATTGGTAACATTTCCATACTGTGTGTCAATATGGCACTTTCAGACGAGAGAATTAAGAGAGAGCATTTTGAAGTTTATTGCGAAGATCTTCGAGTTCCGATTGGAGGGTGTTGTCAACCGGAGTATTTTGTGCTTTCAGGGCAAGGGTGGCCATTTGGAGGGCAGTCATAGCCATGAGATCTTGTCGATCTTTCACGGCGTAGTTGTCCTGAAAAAAGCGAAGGCTATTGTCTATTTTTCGAGCAGCTTCACGAACGATTTCTTCTTCTTCCCGTTTGATGGTAAGAGGGTACTGTCGTCCGGCTATTTTCACTTTAATAGACAATTCGCTCATGCTAATTTATTTATGAAGGAGCGCAATACACTTATCAATTTCTCTCACTAGTTCATTGATGCGTTGTTTAGCATCCGTCCGGTCTTCAGTGCCGGTCAATGATTTAGCGATTTTAAGGGTTTTGTTCGACTCTTCGAGTACATCAATTTCACGTTCTTTGTCGCGCAGGGCATTTCTAGCGGCGTCTACTTGAAGTTGAAGATCAGCAATGGTGTTTTGCATCATACTTCTTTCTTCTAGCAGGCGATCAATGTAATGCTGTATGTCGGCAACAACGTTATTCATTTCTCAGAAAAGGCGAATACACCCAAGGCAAAAGTACGAATCAATTTGTGATTCCGTTTAAAAAAGCGGGTATAGATTTACGAAAGATTCGATTGCATCTCTAACCGATGAATTGTGAAGAAGTTGCGGAGGGTGGGGAGGGGTGGTGAGGGATGGAGGTATAATTTCGCGCTATGGCATCGAAGGGATTTTTGTTATACGCCTTTTTACTAGGAAGCTCATTTTTAGTTGCTGGGCAACAGGGGGTTCGCACTGGATTTGTATCGCCATTGGGCGGGGCGCTGAATTTGAGCGGTAATTTTGGAGAATTCAGAAGCAATCATTTTCACACTGGTCTGGATATTAAGACACAGGGAAAGGAGGGATTGCAGATATATGCCATTGGAGATGGTTATGTTTCACGTGTTCGTGTTGGGCCTTTTGGGTATGGGAACGCTCTTTACATTGATCATCCAAACGGATATACCAGCGTTTATGGACATTTACAGTCATTTTCGGCATTCATAGATTCGGCTTTGGTTGCCGAGCAATATGCACGTCAGGAGTGGGAGTTGGATTGGTATCCAGAACCGGGGTCACTGCCTGTTTCGAAAGGGCAGGTTGTAGCTTTATCTGGTAACAGTGGAAGCAGCGGAGGTCCTCATTTGCATTTTGAAATTCGAGAAACCATTACTGAAAAACCTCAGAACCCGTTACTATGGGATTTTGCAATTGCGGATCATCGGGCGCCGATCGTCAAGGGAATTTATTTAATTCCGCTATCCGACACTACACAGATCAACTCCAGTAGTCGGCCTTTTTTTGCCAAGGCGCTGAATACAACAGAAAAAGTTCAAATAGAGGGGGCTGGTATCAATACAGTAAGCGGAGTCTTTGGCATTGGAATACACACTATTGACTTGTTAGATGGGAATAGCAATTCTTGCGGTGTATATGAGATTAGGCTAAAACTTGATGATAGTTTGATTTACGTGCAGCGAATGGATGAGTTAGACTTTTCGACCAATCGGTTTATCAATGCCCATGCAGATTATGCGGCGTTTAAAAAAGAAAAATCCAGTATACACCGCACATTTCGACTTCCTTACAATGATTTGCCGATTTATAAAACTATTCAGAATGATGGACGCATATTTTTAACAGATGATGATACCCATAGTTTAAGGTTCGAGGTATATGATATATCGGGCAATTGTTCGATGGGGAGCGTTCGCATCCGCCGAGTGAGGCGTGAGGAGAGAAAGGAAATGACGTATAAACAGATGGAATCTGAGCTTTGTAGATACAATGAAGTGAATGCGGTGAGAAGAGATAGTTGTATTGCGTATATACCCATAGGTAGGTTATATGATGATGCCATGATTCACATTGGAGAGCGGACAAGTGAGCCAGGGTATTACTCGAATATCTATGAAATTGGAGATCGATTGATTCCTTTGCAGGATAAAATCACTATACGCATACGTTCTAAGGAAGTTGAGAAAGGCAAGGAAGACAAGCTTGTTCTGCTTCGTGAAACGGGCGGAAAATATGCAGCGCAGGGAGGTGAGTATAAATTGGGTTGGGTATCAGCTGAGGTGAAGGAATTTGGTAATTACGTGATAGGTTTCGATGATATTCCACCAAGTATCAAAAAGCAAGCTTTTGAGCTACCAGGGAGCGCGAGTAAGGGACAAATTCGGTTCACGATTTCTGATAACTTATCGGGTATACAGCGATTTGAGGCTTATGCAGACGGGAAATGGGTGAGGATGCAGTGGGATCCTAAGCGTTCTTTGCTGTGGTATTCGATGAAAGACGGGATTGTAACCAAAGACACCAAAGGGTTTGTTCTCCGGGTATGGGATGAGCGCGGAAATATGTCAGAATGGGAATGGAAGCTTTAGCATACGACTCCCATTTTGAGTTTGTAGAGTCTGTGAGGTTCAAAAGGTTGTATTGATGAGCATCCGAATGCTTCAAGAGCTTGAGCTTCAGATGCTACATAAGTTGCATTTGTTGATATGAGAGTTCCAAAATGCAATGGTCTGAATTCATTTCGCCAAATGTTAAGAGTTGATGGGGCATTGGAAAGGTCGAACCAGATCAAAGCGGCGGCGCCTTCGATTTTCGATAATATGCTCAAATTTTGATCAGTGGCAAGAGCTGCGAAGATGAGTTTCGAGTCCATATCAACAGAATTTGGGTTGATATGGACGTGTTCGAATCGGGGTTTATATTCTAAGGATAGTTGTAGGTAGTTATTGATGGTACCGTTGTGAGCTCCAATGATATGGTTGAATTTAAAGGGGTGGCAATTGGATAGATTAACAGAGCCGATGGTTGCGTCTCTGGTATGAGCGAGTGCAGCTGAGCAGATGGGGTTGAGCAGGTGGTGACGGAGGTTGGTGTCGAAAGGGCCGAGATCTTTTTGAATGACAGGGAATCCGGAGGGATTGGAGAAGCAGACGCCGGTGGAATGAGTTCCGCGGTTTTGGCTGAGGGAAAGGAGGTTGGAGAGGGAGGGGGTAGAGGGGGTGGGGGTGGAGAAAGCAACTAAGCCGCACATACATTTATTGTTATACGCAAATGTACTATTCTTTGGATGGTAGTTAAAATGCGTATAACTATTTCGGATGTGACAAATGTTACAATATCATCGACCCCAAGTCCATATCTTCGACTCCAAACCGAAAACCTAAAACACATGAATCACTCCCATCAAATTGTTATCATCGGTGGCGGAACCGCCGGAATCATGGTGGCAGCTCAACTCCTAAACTCAAAGAAAAAACTGGATATCGCAGTTATTGAACCCTCTGATAAACATTTTTACCAACCCGCCTGGACTCTCGTTGGGGCTGGTACCTATGATATGGCCAAAACTGAAAGGCCAATGGCTAGCGTAATGCCGTCTGGGGTCAAATGGATCAAGAATTATGTAGCGTCTGTTCATCCTGAAGAAAATGCAGTAACAATCGATAACGGAGATAGAGTGGAATACGGTGTCTTGGTAGTGGCTCCCGGACTCGTTATGGACACTTCGCTTATCGAAGGTCTTACTGAATCCCTCGGAAAAGGAGTAGTTTGCAGTAACTACACTGATCCAGAACATACATGGTCTGTTCTGAAAAATTTCAAAGGCGGAAATGCGGTTTTTACACAACCTACAACTCCTATTAAGTGCGGAGGAGCTCCTCAAAAAATGGCATACATGGCTGCCGATTATATTCGAAAGAATAACATCGCCAGCAAGAGTAATGTGGTATTTGCAACTCCTGGCTCGGTGATTTTTGGGGTAAAACCTATCGCAGAGACCTTGATGAAGGTAATCCACCGATACAATATCCATTTTAAGCCATTTTATGCACCTGTGAAAATCGATGGTGAAAATCGAGTGGTGACGTTTAAATCAGTAGCACCTGAAGAGAATCAATGTGTTGTAAACGAAGGCAACGTACTTGGAGAATCAATGCTCGGGTCTAGCACCATTGAAATGCCTTTCGATATGCTACACCTTGCCCCACCGCAATCCGCCCCCAAATTCATTAAAAATTCGACTCTGGCAAATGAAGGAGGTTGGTTGAATGTAGACACCGCAACACTGCAACATAAGAAATTCAATAACGTATTTGGTTTGGGGGATGTGGCTGCCCTTCCTACGGCTAAAACAGGAGCTGCAATCAGAAAACAAGTGCCTGTTGTTGTTGAAAATGTTCTTAGAACCCTCGAAAACCTTGGCGTTAGTTCGCATATCTACAACGGATATTCATCTTGCCCACTGGTTACCGGTTATGGTAAGATGGTGTTGGCTGAGTTCGATTATACGAACACCTTTACCCCTGATCCTAAACTAAAGCAAATGCTCGTGTTTAACTCGGATAAAGAACATTGGAGATTGTGGATGCTCAAGAAATACATCCT
>JBJOIB010000153.1:0-2650 GCA_046047375.1 Bacteroidota bacterium | reverse complement strand
GGTTGTATAACCATTGGTTTGCATAGGAAAGGTAGTGTATCCAGCATTGTCAACATAAAACTCCGAATTGTTGCTTGGGTTCACTGAAGAAACCGTGATCGGTAGCTCTGGAGATGAATTTGGAACAATAGCCACATTCACCGCATTGTTGGAGAAAGTACCGTTGATTCCGGGACCCGATACAAAGAATGCGAAGACATCGTTGAATGCTGAATTGATAAAAGCCAGATATTCATTGCTTGTAAAGATGTAATCGAATTGAATATCGCTTCCAAGCGGAACAAAGTCGAATTCGAGTTGAGCTACATCATACACACCAAACACATTGAACGATTCACCAATGAGCCCTGGGACAGAATTAGCAACCGTCAATAAATCGTCGCTAACTGATGTATTTCCTTCAATTAGGGGCATACAAAAGCCTGTACTGCCCATCTCCAAGTTTGAAGGACAACCTGTAGACAGCACCAATCCACTATCGAGTCCCAAAGCTGTGGCATAGTGGAAAACCCCTAATTGGTCTATCGAACCGGTGTATTCCACGTTACTCACTAGCACGCCATTACCCAGGAGGAATTCAGTTACAAGTTGCTGTGGATCACCACCATTTGTTACCTCGAACTGGGCAAGAGAAACGAATGGCACACAGGCGAGGAAGATAAACAACCTTTTCATTTTCAGAATTTTAAACGGGGAAGGTACAAAAATTATGTTCAGCAATTCGAGGCACGGCAATTTGTGCTTTTCACGCCTTCCGTGGATTCCGAACTCAATGATATGAAACCCTTAGACTATTGAGTGCGTATATGTCGCCAAACAACGAAACCAGATGAAAAAAGTATTGACTGAAGGAACACGAACACTTCCGAGTATCACATTTGATGCGGATAGTGCTGAGCTTCGCATAGAGGGGTGGTCATTCAGTGAAAAGCCCCAAGCCATATTTGATCCTGTTGTTCGGATGATCGAGAATTACGCTATCGAGCAAGACAAATCGATAGATGTTCATGTGAACCTGCATTGTTTTAACACCGCGAGCGGTAAATGCCTTATGAATGTAGTGCAAGCGGCGGGTGGAATGAAACAAGCGAATGGACGAATCATTTGGCATTTCGATCGCGACGATGAGGAAACGCGCGAATGGGGTGAAGATATTTCGCACGCCACAGGCATTCCTTTTGAATTCATTCCTTACCAGAAAAAGGCTTAAAGAATGTCCAAATCTTCACATTCTATTTGGCCATACATTGGAGTCGGAATTATTTTCGGTGCCTGCTTTCCATTGCTAGCACTGTTTATTACCATTCGCGAGCACGATCTTCTTTGGTCATGGAGCAATGTAAAGATGCTTCACGCGGAGAATTTTCTTTTTTACATCATCGATTCAGCACCTATTGTGCTTGGTGCAGTGTTCGCGATCATCGGTGTATTTTCAAAGCATCAAATCGTTTATCTGGCAGAGCTTTCTGACCTGGAGCGCAATCTGCGGGATGAGAGCTACAATGCTATGCATAAAAATGCATTGCGGAGAATGCGGCGGATTTATGTCAAGATGTTCTTCGTTGTAGGCACTGCATTCTTGGGAGGTCTGGCTCTAGTAATGACCTCTTGTTACCATGACACGGCACGATTGAACTTGTTTCGCGATATCCAGAGCCTATATGCTCTTTTGTCTGAAGAGTCAAGCGTAGCAGCAGAACAGATGCAGCTATCTTATGACAAAATCGTTAGTACCTACAACCTGGCAGACTATCCTGAGCTTCAATCACAGTTAGTGTCTATTCGCGAACAACTTCAAACAGATGGTCGAATCACAGCTACCGATTATGAAGCTGCGATATCTCACCTGTCGGAATTCCACCTAGCTTTCTACAATCAACACAAGCAAAATCAGCTGATTGTAAATGTGGTATGTGGAGTTCTCGTATTAATAGTGATAAGTGTTTTTGTCTTCAGTCATTTTTATTTTTTCGCTCCGAATTTCATGCTGTTGCAAAAAGCTATCATAGAAAACACTGCAGCAAGACACTTGATACAGCTTCAGTCAGCAGATTTAAAGGTGTCAAAAAAGGATAATGAAGAGAATTTAAAGCAATTGCGTTTGAATTTGTCGACGGCAGAGTCCATCCGCAATGCTATTCGACATCATCGTAAGTCTATTTCTGCCACATTTGGCGAGGCGTTCATCGTTGATCGTCCATTACAATCCTTATCGGGTGATTTTGTTTGGTATGGTGAACATGGCCAATACAAGACATTGGTACTAGGCGATTGCGTTGGACATGGTGTAGCCGGCACGCTTCTAGCGCATTTGTATGAGGAAATTATAGAGCAAATAGCTCCGATGAACTTGGATCCTGATGCCTTCATTATGGAGATTGACTCTAGGGTAAAAAATCATCTAAGGCACTCTGCCAACATGGATTTATTTACCTGTGAACTTGGGGTTTTGAAAATTGACACTTCCAAGAAAAAAGGATGTTTCGCAGGATCCAATACCGACTTGATTGTTGTAAACGGTCATTGCGAAACCTATAAGTCGCAGCGTTTTTCAGTGGGATCCCATAAAAACCAAGAATCCCCTGTCAAACAGTACGTTGAATTTCAAGACGGAGATTGGGTTGTGATGTATTCAGATGGATATAAGAAC
>JBJOIB010000152.1:0-17045 GCA_046047375.1 Bacteroidota bacterium | reverse complement strand
AACCTTCTCGGTAAAAGCAAGGCTGTCAGATCCTTCGTAAAGCTGCGCTCCGAAATGATAGGTGACGACTTCGAAATCAGCGCTCAATTGTTCTACTAGCTCGGGTAAACGCTGTGCAACTAGGGTTCGAACTGCGTTGGAATCGGCCGCAGAAAGCATGGATTCGGAATTGTCAACAGCCACAACAACTATGGGCGCTTCAACCTCGCGCAAAATGGTTTTTAGCAAGGGGTGAAGCAGGAACAGTGAAATGAGGAACATGGCCACAAGGCGCACTACGCCTAGCAAGCCTCTTAACCAAGGAGCTAAATGTCCGTTCAGGCGGTCTTTCCTGTACATCCATCCTGCGAAGAGTATCGCAAAGACAAGGCATACAAGCAAAAGCCAATTCGGATATTCAAAGGTTAAGTTCACTGCGCTTACATCAACATTCCACCATCCACATTCACAACTTGTCCGGTGATGTATGCGCTCATATCTGACGCAAGGAAAACGGTTAGGTTTGCAACATCTTCGGGGGTTCCACCGCGTTTGAGTGGAATCGCTTCACGCCATTCTTGCACCACTTTCTCATCGAGGGCTCCGGTCATTTCAGTTTCAATGAATCCAGGTGCAATCGCATTGCAGCGAATGTTACGAGAACCAAGTTCTGCTGCTACCGATTTGGTAAAGCCAATGATACCTGCTTTCGATGCAGCATAGTTGGCTTGGCCGGCATTTCCTTTTACACCAACAACCGAACTCATATTGATAATGGAGCCGGAGCGTGCTTTTAGCATCGGTTTGATAACGGCTTTGGTCAGGTTGAAGCACGATTTTAGGTTGATCTCCATGATCTCATCCCACTGCTCTTCCGACATCCGCATCAGCAAATTGTCGCGCGTAATGCCTGCATTATTCACTACGATATCCACCTTTCCGAATGCTGCTACTACGTCATCAACGAGTTGTTGAGAAGAGTCGAACTTAGAGGCATCAGACTTGAATCCGCGAGCTACACCGCCTTGGGCAGCAAGTTCCGCTTCCAAAGCACGTGCTTTTTCATCGGATGATACGTAGGTAAATGCCACGGTAGCGCCATGGCGAACGAATGCTTCTGCGATTCCTTTTCCGATTCCACGGGAAGCTCCGGTGATGATCGCTACTTTTCCTTCAAGCAGTTTCATGGTATTGATTTTTTTAGAGAAGATCAGCGGCTTCTGCTATAAGCTCAGCCACGTCTTTCACTTGTATTTGGTCTTCTTTGTTAAAGTTTTTCACACCATCGGTCATCATGGTGTTGCAGAACGGACAACCGGTGGCGATGATATTGGGGGCTACCTCCAGCGCATCTTCGGTTCGTTCAACGTTGATTTCTTTGTTGCCTTTTTCAGCTTCTTTGAACATCTGTGCGCCACCTGCTCCGCAGCAAAGTCCCTTCGTTTTGCAGCGTTTCATTTCTACCAGTTCCGCATCCAGTTGCTGCAATGCTTCGCGCGGTGCTTCGAAAACGTCATTCGCACGTCCCAAGTAACACGGATCGTGGAAGGTAATCTTCTTGCCTTTGAAGTCGCCGCCGCCTTTTACCGTCATCTTTCCTGACGCCAACAATTCATTGATCAGCTGAGTGTGGTGAATAACTTCGTAATTACCACCTAATTCAGGGTATTCATTTTTGAGGGTGTTAAAACAGTGCGGACACCCGGTAACGATTTTTTGAATGCCGTATCCGTTTAAAACCATGATGTTTTGCATGGCTTGCATTTGAAACAGGAACTCATTTCCGGCGCGTTTAGCAGGATCACCGGTACAGCTCTCTTCCGCGCCTAGCACGGCAAATTTCACGTTGCAATGGCTCAAGATCTTGACGATGGCTTTGGTGATTTTCTTAGCACGATCATCAAAACTGCCTGAACATCCAACCCAAAAAAGAATTTCAGGAACTTCACCCATGGAGGCAAGCTCAGCGACTGTTGGAACGTGTATATGCTGACTCATATGATTATGCGTTTAATTCATCCATCCATTTGGCGCGATCTGCGGCAGGGAATGCCCACGGAGCGCCGTTGTTCTCAACATTGTTGAACATTGAGGTGATGGACTCGGGTGATTTACTTTCTTCCATGATAAGGTAGCGACGCATCTCGAGGATGACGCTCAATGGATCGAGGTTTACCGGACAAGCATCAGTGCACGCATTGCAGGTAGTGCACGCCCACAATTCCTCCTCGGTGATGTAACTTCCAAGTAGCGTTTTGGTGTCTTGCTCCACTGTTCCCGCATCGAGGTGCTTTCCGTATTCCTCTGCACGATCCCTTGTATCCATGAGTATTTTCCGGGGTGATAGCAATTTGCCTGTTTGGTTGGCCGGACATACCGATGTGCATCTTCCGCACTCAGTGCACGAATATCCATCCATGATTTGCTTCCACGTCAAGTCTGTGATGTCTTTCGCTCCAAATCGCTGGGGCGTGCCATCAACAGGAGGCGCTGCCGCATACGGATCGGCCTGTGGATCAAGCATCAATTGCACCTCGCGCGTAACAGCAGCCATGTTGGTCATGCTGCCTTTCGGCTTGAGATTGCTGTAATAGGTAGCTGGAAAAGCAAGGAAGATATGCAGGTGCTTGGAATACGATACATACACCAGAAACGCCATGATTCCTACGATGTGAAACCACCACATGAAGCGCTCAACAACTATCAGGGAGCTAACGCTCAATCCGCTGTAAAGCGGACGTAAAAAAGTGCTAATAGGAAAACTACCCGCTTCATGATAGTGAGCTGCCTCGGCCACATTTTGGGCATTGGCTTCTTGCAATAACGCATCGGTGGCATTCATGCTCAACAAAGCAAACATGAGCAATACCTCCGTGATTAGGATCAAATTGGCATCGCTTTTCGGCCACCCGGTAAGCTCCGGTGATCGAAAACGGCGGATATGGATGACATTGCGTCGAATCAAAAACACCACGCAAGCGAACAATACGAGGAAAGCTAAAATTTCAAATGACCCGATGAGGAAATCGTAGAAACCGCCCAACGGCTCAGCAAACAGTCTGTGTGTACCCAAAAGTCCGTCAAGTACAATTTCCAGTACTTCGATGTTGATGAGGATAAAGCCGATATAAACGAAAATATGCAGTATTCCGGCAATCGGACGTACCACCATTTTAGATTGCCCAAGAGCAACGCGAATCATGGTGTTTAGACGTTCCGATTTGCTGTCGGTTCGGTTAACATCTCTTCCCAAGAGTATGTTTCTGCGAATGGTTTTAACCCGTCGGGCAAACAATCCGGCTCCGGCGAGCAATACCAGAGCAAAGAGAATTTGTGAAATCATCAAATGCTATTTAGACTGTTCCAATTCTTCGTCTATCAACTCGCGCAATTGCTCAAGTTCCTGACGAGAGAATTTTTCTTTCGGCTTTTTGCCAAAGATAGAAACATGCACGTACTTCCATGGGTTCATGTACAAGTCATTTATCAAGTACTGAACTTCTTTATTGGTTTCAAGCAATGATGTGTGCAAGGTGTCATTGTTGATGAGCATGCCAAGCGAGCCTTGACCTGTATTTATTTTCTCCATGATACCTGATACATCACCCAAGGCTTTGTCTGCCTTTTTGAGGGTTGCAGCGAATTGCACCTTCGCAAGACTGTCGGAAATAGCATCGAAATTGGTGATGATGTTCGACAGTTTTTCGTTGTTTGACTCCAAGTTGTTGGTGATGCTCAGCACGTTATCGAAAATGCCATTCAATGCTTGTTTGTTTTCTTGAATAGTGCCGTTCAATGCCTCGGTGGTTTCTTCCAGGTTGTTCATGGTGCGCTGCAGGCTTTCAAACACTTTCGGCAGTCCTTGAGTGGCATCGTCTGCAAATACAACTTTTAGGTTGTTCAAAATGTCGTCTACACCCTGAATAAGCTCATCTGTTTTTTGTTTGAGAGGAATCAATTCAATGCGAACAGCTTCAGCCAATCCCATTTGTATTTCAGATGTCAGGGTATCTCCAGATTGAGCCTGGTTGGTGTTAGAACCAATGATGAGTTCGATGGCTTTAGATCCGAAAAAGTCTGAGTCAAAAATCTTCGCTTTGGTATCAGCCGGAATTTTCAATTCTTTCTGGTCGATGGAAAAAGTAACTACCAAATCGCCTGACCCGCTCGGGTGAAATCCTACTTTTTGCACTTGGCCGATCTTGTAACCGTTTAGGATCACTGGATTGGAAGGACGCAAACCATCTACATTGGAGTATATAGCATGAAACTTGCGCTGTGCGATGAAAATATTCACCCCTTTGAGGTAATTCATTCCGATGATCAGCAAGGTGATGCTGATAACTACGATGGTGCCTATTTTAAATTCTTTCGAAACGCCGCTCACTGGTATGATCTTATGGTTTCTCCTTTAACGCATCGGCAATCGCTATTCTTTCTTGGTCTTTGAAAGCAATCACAAACGCACCTGGAAACCCGTTTTCTCTTAATATTCGCTGCATATTCCTCGCCTCTTCAAAGTCGGAGGTTTTGCCCGTAGCGTATTTGTAAATTCCGTCGCGAATATACTCATCCACTTTCGTTAAACCATTAAAATTAACGGGCTTTGTGTCTAGACGTGCCGCCGATGTCGCAATCTGAACTTGAAAGTAGATCCCTTTAACATCTTTATACACGATACCATTGATCCACGATGAGTCTCTGGCCGGAGCAGGGGTAGAACCTTCTTCTTTCTTAGGTGCTTCAACTACTTTCGGTGCCGGCTCACTCGCCGATGTGGTACCCTCAATCTCGCTTTTGTACTCTTTGAAGGCGCGGAAAAGGGCAGAGGCCATATAGCTTCTACCATCTTTGCTATTCAAAAAATCTTCTTCTTCAGCATTGGTTAGAAATCCCAACTCAACCAGCACACTTGGCATGGTGGTGTAACATATCACAAAATAACCTGCCTGACGAACGCCACGGTCCACCCTTCCCACACGGGTTCTGAACTGATCTTGAATTTTTTGCGATAATAGCAAGCTGTTGTCGAGGTAAGCGTTTTGCCGAAGGGTAAGGGCGATATATGTATCGGGATCAGAGGGGTCGAAGCTGTAATTCTCTTTGTAGTTCTCCTCGTTGTAAATGGATGCATTTTCTTTCATGGCTACCCGCAACGATTCTTCTGTTTTGTGCATTCCCATCACAAACGAACTCGCTCCTTTGGCTGTGGGCTTCGTAAACGCGTCGCAATGCACCGAAATGAAAAGATCGGCCTTGCTATTGTTCGCAATCTCCACCCGCTTGTTCAGTGTGGGGTAACTATCATCTTTGCGGGTGTAGACAATTTCAATCTCAGGAAACTGCTCTTTAATGTATTTCCCGAGCTGTAAGCTTACATCCAGGGTTACATCCTTTTCAGTTGTTTTATACCTTCCCGTACCCAAATTGCCAGGATCTGTGCCACCGTGTCCGGCATCAATCACCACTTTTTTGATAGCTCCCTGATCGGGGGCTTCGGAAAATCCTGCGAAAAAAATCACGGTACCCGCAAGAAACAGCATAGTTAGCCGTTTCTTATTCACTTCTTTGAACGATGTAAATGAGTTCATCAGAGTCATATAGGGACTTTTCGTTAGCTTTGGCTGCGTTTTCAGCCCCAATGTTCAAAAATAGAACCAACTTTTCGCTGATCTATCCGCCTGTAGGGCGATTTATCCCCCTGTTGCTGTTAATAATGGCGGTGAACATGGCTTGGGCTCAAACGGATTCTATTCCTGCGGTCACACCCGTTATTGCACCCATCGACTCGCTCTCTATTCCAGAATCCAAACCCGATTCCATCGTGGTAGAAGGAGAAGGGGGCATACAGGCAACCATATTTTATAACGCTGATGACTCCATCATTATTGATTTGGTCGATAACATTGTTCGTCTCTACGGCAACGCGTTTGTGAAATACGAGGACCTAGAGCTCACCGCAGCCTACATCGAATACAGCTTTTCAGAAAACCGTGCCTGCGCATCGGGCGTAGCTGATACCTTGGGGGTGCTAACAGGAAAACCAGCGTTGAATCAAGGGGGACAGTCTTTTTCGCAGGAGTATTTATGTTATAATTTCATCACCCAGAAAGGGTATTCGAAAGCGGCCATAACGCAAGAAGGGGATGCTATTTTTCACGCCGGAATTTCGAAACGCCACTCCAATGGCACGATCCATATTGGAAATGGAAAATTCACTACCTGTGATGCTGAAAACCCGCATTACCATTTTCACCTGAAAAAGGCCATCATTATTCCTGACGACAAAGTTGTTTCGGGTCCGCTTTACATGAAAATACGCAAAGTACCCACACCGCTTGCTTTGCCTTTTGGATGGTTTCCAACCAAGAATGAATCGTCGCATGGAGTCATACTTCCCGGTTATGGAAATGCTGATCAGCTTGGATTCTTTTTAAAGGACGGCGGGTATTATATTCCCCTCGGAAGACATGCTGATACCCGCATTCTTGCTGATATCTATTCACGTGGAAGCTGGTCTTTGCGGAACTTAACGAATTACAAATTCCGTTACCGCTCATCAGGTACCTTCGATGTTTCTAGAACGGTTTTAAAACAAGGATTCGCTGAAACGCCCGGGTTTTCGAAGAATACGCAGTTTTTTGTTCGATGGAACCACGATCAAGATCCAAAGGCCCGCCCCAACTCACGATTCTCAGCACGTATTAACTTTGGATCGAGTAACAACTTTAGAAATAACCTTAACAGCTCCCAAACGGATTATCTCAGCAATACCTTTGCTTCGAGTGTTCAATACAACCGGTCATTTCCAGGTAAGCCGTACAACCTCACTGTTGGGGCGAGGCAATCGCAAAACTCGGCCACCGGAAATGTCGAGATCATCTTGCCGTCAGTCACCTTGAACCGCGCCCGAACCAACCTTCCAATCTCCTCGTGGTTCGGAAACAAAGGACCGAAGAAAAAAATAGATCAAATTGGCTTCACCTACAGCGCAAACTTCGAAAACTACTTATCTGCACGATCCTCTGTAGTTAGATGGGATGAGATCGGCCGTCTGCAACGTCAGGTTTCAAACGGAATTCGACACACAGCTGCCCTCACTACGCAGGCCAAAATGGGTTTTGTAACGTTCACGCCATCTTTCAACTACAACGAATACTGGGCTTTCAAAGAGGTGACCGTAAATCAGCTCGATAACGGCGCTTTTGAGAAGGATACCATTCCAGGTTTCATAACAGCACGCGATTGGCGGTTGAGCGGATCTTTCAATACCCGTTTCTATGGCACGTTCAACTTCAGAAAAACGGAGAATCTCAAAGCTATACGCCACGTAATAACTCCACAAGCGGGGGTGAGCTACGTTCCTGCTATCAGCCGCGCCATCTTTGGTTATTTTGGCGACGATGGCGATTTATCGTCCTACACTCCCTTCGACGCAGCACGCTTCCGCCCAGGCGATACCCGTGAGCAATTCAACGTGAACTTTTCGATGGCCAATAACCTCGAAATGAAAGTACGCGATAAAGAAAAGGGCGGAAGGGCTACCAAAAAGGTGAAACTCATTGAGAACTATGTGATTACCGGAAGTTACAATATGCTGGCCGACTCGCTCAATTTGAGCGACATCTCGATGCGAGGATTTACAACGCTTTTCCGAAATGTCACGATCAACGTTTCAAGCACGCATACTGCCTACAATCGCGATGAAGATGGAAGACTCATTAATAGCTACCTGGCTGAAAACGGAAGATTGTTGCGCATGAAGCGGGCATCAGCAGCCATGGGGCTTTCGTTCAGGGGAACAGGACAAAAAGTGGAAAAGCCGAAGGATGTGCCGGAAGAACAGCTTGAACAAATTGAACAAAATAGAAATGACTACGTGGATTTTTCGGTTCCTTGGTCGATCAACCTGAACTACAGCCTCAATCTTAACAAGGTGTTTGTAAGAGAACTCCAAGCGGATACCAACGCGGTTACCCAAAGTATCTTGTTCACTGGTGACGTTACGGTTTTCAAGCGATGGAAAATAGGGGTGAATTCCGGATACGATCTGGTGGCAAAGGAACTTACACCTACAACGCTGAATTTGTATTGGGACTTGCATTGCTGGGAGCTAACTTTCAACTATATACCATTTGGATTTAGAAAGAGCTTCAGCATACAACTGAACGTAAAATCAAGCTTGCTCAAAGACTTGAAACTTCAAGCACGCGGTGGACCAAACGGACTACTCTTCTAGCGTTTGCAACCAATTGTTTAAGATCGCTTTTCCATCTGGGGTGAGAATAGATTCCGGATGGTATTGGATGCCAAACACGGGTAAGTGCTTGTGCTCCATAGACATGATGTATCCCTCGCTGGTGCGAGCCGTGATCAGCATATTTTGGTCGAGACCGTCATCGTCCACAACCCAAGAGTGGTAGTGCCCCGTTTGCAAAGGTGAAGAGAGTCCTTTGTAAAGCACACTTTCCGCCACAATATGGGTGCTGAGTGCCCTCCCGTGAAGTACCTGATCGAGATTCACCAATCGCCCGCCATAATGCAGGGCAATGGCCTGATGACCCAAACAAATACCCAAAATAGGTTTGGAGCTTGCATATCGCTCGATAACGGCCATCATAATTCCAGCTTCGTGCGGCAAACCGGGGCCCGGACTGAGCACCAAGCCATCGTAATGCGCAGGATCATCGATGGAAATGGCGTCATTGCGCCTAACGGTAACTTCTGCACCCAATGAAGCGAGGTGGTGGTAGAGGTTGTACGTAAATGAATCGTAATTATCGATGAGTAGAAGTTTCAATGACGTAACTTTACCGCAAATGTAATCGAATGAAAGAAATCGTATACACCCCTGATGCACCTGCTCCAATTGGTCCTTATAGCCAAGCTGTTAAATATGGAAACGTCGTGTATGTAAGTGGTCAGATCGCCATTGATCCTGCTACTGGCGAATTAGACCTTGCAAATTTGAACCAAGAAACGCATCGGGTAATGTCGAATCTTATAGCGGTGTTGAAGGCGGCAGGCGCAGATTTCTCAACGATCATCAAAACCTCGATCTTCTTATCCGACATGGCTTTATTCGCGGAGGTGAATGCCATTTACGCATCTTACTTTGAAGGCGATTTTCCAGCGCGTGAAACAGTAGCTGTTGCCGGTCTTCCCAAAGGGGTGAATGTAGAGATTTCGGTAATCGCCGGATGTAAATAAACAAAGTTATTCATTGATTGTTAAGACGATATGTTTTTACGCAAGGTCCTCTATTACATCAATCCGCTGAACCTTTTCAAGAAAGAGGAAGGGGCTGAACTAAATCTCCGTATGATGCACGGCATCAACAAAATATCATTTTTGATGTTCATGATTTGCATGATCTACCTCATGTTCAGGTGGTTTTCATAACCTTACCCGATTTTAATGCGCTGGTTTCGAGCTGGCATGTTCCATTGAAGTCCAACCTCCCATCCGCCGCGTGAGGCGTTTATTTTCTTCAACCCACCAACCGTAAGATCGTAGCCCAGTGTGGCTTTAAAGGTGCGCAAATAGTCGAAACCAAGAACAAATAACACGGCATCGTTCCATCTGTAGTATGTTCCTGCCGTCACAACACTTGACGTATTCGCTGTCGTATAGCGCGAATCTGTACCAACAGTGTAGTCAACACGAGCACCAATGGTGGATGTCATAGCCCCCCCATGTTTCGAAAACAAAGCGTCTGCGTGCAACAGAAAAATACTGGCTTTGGTGGTGTACCGCCCCCACAGGTTGTGTCGCATAAGGGTAGGTTCTCTGCTCGCGCCTAGCAACCCTTGGTCTTGCAGATAATGGTACGCGCTGTAAGCAGCTGTCCACGTCACTTTCCCGGTATGTTCCCAATATCCTCCCAATTGCGCGTCAATAGACCAACTGTTGATTCCAGGGAGCTGTTCGTTCGAGGGTAAGGTTGGATCAAAGCCCGCTCCGTTGTATTGAGCATCCCAAGAGAGGGCATCGAGAGCAATGCTCCGCTGTCTGTAACTCAAACCGAGCCCTGTTCCGATGGTGTTTTTTTGTCCAACACGCAAATGCAACGCTACCGTGCCACCGGCCTCAAAAACCCGCAATTGTGCTTCGCCGCTTTTATCTTGGCGCACCAAAGCACCCACTCCCAATTTTCTTCCTGAAGTATTGAAAAAGGCGGCTTCTCCAGCGGCTTGTTGCGTGCGAAAAGTGATACCCGGCACCATTCCTTGTTGCTTGTATTGCGCTGTTGCGCGATAGTCTGTTTTACCAGAAGCGGTAAGTGCCGGATTAAATGACATGGGAGCAAGCCAAAACTGGGAAAAGTGAACTTCTTGTCCCGTGGTACCTAAAGCCACCGCAATCAACGCTATGAACAGGCCGAGTTTTTTCATCGCATCAGCACTACATCACCTGTTAATTCTATAAACTCTCCGGATGATACGCGGGCTCGAGCAAACCACCCATAGGTTCCCCCCGGCATGTCTGTACCTCTGTAGGTGCCGTCCCATCCAAAAGAAGGATCGCTGCTTCTGAATACGCGTTCACCCCACCGATCGTAGACCTCAAAAGTAACATCGTCTAAGCCGCGACCACGCAGGAACAAGACGTCGTTATTTCCATCGCCATTGGGCGAAAAGGCATCGGGAACAAACAATTGAACAGGATCTAAAATGCAGATATCGAGCACTAAACTATCCCTGCATCCGCCAATGTTTTCAGCGATCAATGAAACCTGGTACGTGCCTGGCTGATCGTAGGAGGTTTGCGGACTAACACCGAGCTCGTACAGCTCAATGGAGCCGTTTCCGAATTCCCAAATACCACTCACCGCATTCTGGCTGAAATCCAAAAACTGGATGGGTTGTTCCGCGAATGGAATGCACTCCATGTTCGGACTGCTGGAGAAAAACACAGTTAAAGGAGGGTAGCTGGGTACCAATACGAGTGTGTCGAAGGTGCACCCTTCAGCAAGGTCGATAATCTGGAGTGGCAGTACTTCTCCTGCAAACGCACTTACCTGATCGCCCGATGCAAACGTCTGTCCGTCCCAATTGATGCTGTATTGCGAAGGTGGACTGATACTCGCTGAGGCATATGCATCAAATCCATAACAATCAATACTCGAGGTTGATACTTCTGGCTGAATGGGTGGAAGAACATCTACAAACACAGAATCTGTAACAGGATCCGAACAGCCGTCATTCACCGTAACGTAATAGTATTGACCGGCTTCCGGACTAACGGTGTTGGTGCTCACGGGAAAAAGTCCATCACTCCAGGTCCATGCCAGCAATGCCTCCGGTTGTCCTCCTCCGCCAGAGGCCGTTAAAACCGTTCCACTGCCCAAACAAATAAGCGGATCGGCTGCCCCAAGATCCACTTCTAGCGCGGGAAGCACAAAGGTAGAATCAACAGCACTGCTAGAACAGTAATCGCCGCTCCAAGTAAGTGTTAAAACAGATAGCCCTTGTCCTGCAGCTGCGGGATTGAAGGAGTCAACCCCAGTGCTGCCGCTCAAAACAGCATCCGTTGGATATAACTCGAGAGGGAATTCGATGTTCTCAAAACAATAGCCCTCTTCCAATCCGGTAATGGTGGCTTGGTAAAACTGTTCAACTTCGAAGTAAACTGTATCAGTACACCCTGCTTCTGTTGTCCAAAAGATGGTATGGTATCCCTCTCCAGCCAGGGCGGGGTCAAATAAGCCAGTAATCGGGTCCGCAATACCAGGGCCTGTCCATTGCGATGGAGTAACAAGGCTTGCATCGATGATAAATGGAACTGCTGTAGAGCACATGGCTTCGAAGTCTACCGAAAGAGCATCAGGATGTATGATGACCAAAATACTATCTGCACACCCATTGGCGGTATAAACTACCCAGTGATTTCCTACACCTGCAACATCTGGCTCAAAATAGTAGCCATCGTCTCCCGTGTCTATCACGCCAGGGCCACTCCATGATCCGCCAAATGGAGTGTTACCCACTGTATCTTCATTCAAATAACCGCCTTCTTCATCTGCGCATAGTTGAACCTCTTCTATCGGAATTTCAGTCGTTCGGTTGTACACAAAGGTGGTATCAGTACATCCATTGGGAGCATAATAAATCAATCCTGTCCAGTAGTCGTTCGGTAATGTTCCCGGTCCATACAGACCGCTCGTTGTATTGAGTATGCCATCTCCCTCCCAATAACCTCCGGTAGGGGTGAAGCCTGGATATGGAATAAATGGATCTTGTGCCGGACAAGATGAAATGGTTCGCGGGCCGATATCGATGGGTTTCACCGTGATTTGAAAGAGCTGATCGCAGCCAATAGCCGAATACAGCAGTTCGTAGGTTCCACCTGCAACTTCCGACGGATCAAACACCCCATATAAATCATCTACAATTCCTGAACCTGACCATTGACCACCGAATGGACTGAAGGTAAGTGTATCTGGCCAGTTTGATTGACATAACGTGTCGGCAACAAAAGGCCCACCTATGTTTCCAACGCTCATGAGCAAGGTGTCGGTGCATCCATCTATAACATACAGCAGGGTGTATTCCCCTTCAGTGGAGGGGTCAAACTGGTTTCCAGTTACGAAAGGGCCGCTCCAAACTCCGGTATTGGGCACACCCATCAGATCGAAGGGGGCCAGGCCCGGACATGCAGCTGCGAAATCGCCTGATTGAATGGCGGTTACATCGTAAACCAACTCAGCAGTGCAACCGTTTTCGAGGCTGTAGGTAACCACATTGATTCCTCCCGTCAAGCTATCCGGCACGAAATATCCAGACTCTTGGTCCATTACCCCCGGGCCTGTCCAAACACCTCCACTGGGTGTTGCCTCCAAGACAAAAGGATCATCGCTTTGGCACAGTGGCCCGTCTTCGTTTAATATATCAATGGCAGAAATCGCAATAGTGGTAGATGCGGTTGCAGTCAAACCAGTGGTGGATTCTGTAACCGTGACAGTGTAGGTGGTGGTAACTGTCGGACAAACGCTATGTGGCCCGGGGCCGATGAGGCCGTTGTTCCAAACAAAATCGTATTCGAAGCATCCTTCTGCCTCTGCCCAAATCTGGGTGCATTCACCTTGGCAAAGTTCGTTACTAACCGCATAAGCTTCAGCGTTCACCGGACAGGTGTTGAGCAAGAATTGGGTGGCGAGGTCAAATAGCCAAATACTATCGCATGCATCCGGAATTCCCAAAACAAGGTTGATGGCGTAAGAGCAATTGTAAGAAATCGGGTTTTGCAGGGTTACAATTGCCGAGTTGCCACTGCCGTTCACGCAATCTACGGCTGCGTTGGAGATAGGTACATCACCGTCGGCAAAGACTGTTACGCTATCCGGATAAAGCCAGTTGCAGCCGATGGGCGTCGAAAAGTTCAGTTCAATTTCATTGGATCCACAGACTGGAAGTTGGGATACTTCAACGGTAGGAGGAATAGGCGGCGCAACTGTGGTTTCCCACTGGATGGCAAATCCGCAGTAGCTTGCACTTTGGTCAGAATCAAAAACGAGCGTGATAGCCCCTCCTGTGGAAACGACCCCGGGTGGGATGAATCCAGCCCCCGTAATTTCTGCTAAAAGCGGTGAGGCAGAACTCGGCCCATCATAGATATACAGGAAATCAAAGCCGTCTTCAATGCAGATTTCTTCAAAGAATGTCAGTGCTATAGAGGCTCCTCCATTGTCTATAACAAAGGTCAAATTTTCATTGATGCTGTATGAGTCCCCTGATCCGCCTGAATCATACAAAATACCATCGCAGTCAGCCACTACAAGATTATCCATATCGTACTCCGGTACTTCTTGAGCGGCTGCACGCCACCCACATAAAAGAAGAACAAGCAGAAGCGCGCGCATGGTTAGAGTGATTCTACAATCGTTATGTTGCCGGTGCTAATTTCATTCGACCAGTTGCCGGCCCGGTCACGCAGCTGAATTTTAAAAGAAGTCACCTCCTGTTGTCCGTTACCCAATAAAAAAAGTGGGTTGAGAACAATCGCAAACGTGCCTGAAACATCCAGTTCCATCATATCAGGAGTCACTGGGGGAAGGTGATACCAATCGTATGCTTCCAAACGGCTATCTTTCACGCGGATCGCATACACATCGGGGTCTTCGTACCCCAAATCGCCGTTGTGGTCTGTGTAAGCAATGGTGATCGTGATCTCATTATCGAACTGCACAACCGAAGTAGCAGAAACAGACTTCAACTCAATAGCAGGTTCCAGCGGAAGTTCTTCTTTCTTCTTGCAACCCGCAGCCAAGACTGCACACACACATATTACGAGTAACTTCTTCATTGTACCTTCAGAACAAAAATGGATGTGATAATCTCGTTGCTATTGTCGTTCGGAATCTCTGTAACATCCTCCTGCACCCCATCTGAGAAATAGGTTCGCACAAACAAGTTGGTGCCGGATGCAACGTTCGATAAGTCAAGCGTGGCGCGGTGTATAAACGATGCACTGTTTCCGCTGAAGTCTGTCGCATTCAGCGTCGAGCCTGTCGAAAAAACCACCGGAGCAGCGGTAGAAAGCCCTTCAATACTGGTTGCATATCTTATTTCATTCACAAGCATGTTGAGAGGAGCTGTGTTGTCGTCACTAACGAGTACCCAAACATCCACTGGAGCAGCTTCAACGAGCACTGGAGTGATGCCGATGCCTCCGTCTTCTCTGTTGTAAGGTTCGGTGGTGTTTCCTTGAGGGAAAACAGCAAAACCGTCAACGGTAGGAGGAAAGTCGGCCCCTGCGGCTCCGGGTGCATTGCCGTACATGTCTACCGCACCGTTTTCTATCCATGCCTTGATCACATTTTTGTAGGTGTTTCCCATTTGCGGCCAATCAGAATCCTCATCCACAGCTGCGGGCATGATGCCTGATGTGTTCGGAATAGACTCGGTCATGCGCGTGTAAAGCAAAGAAGCGCTCAAATTTCCAGGAACTACGCGGTAGGTGTATGAAAAAGCGGCATCGTTCGAAATAACAGGATGATTTACCAACGAATTGTACGACGATGAGACAGTATTGAAATGGGGTTCAAACGTTCCATCGTGGCAACCACTGTTGGCACATGTTGGAGCAAAAACCTTTGCGTGAATCCATGCGAAATTTCCGTACGGCAATGCATCGGCCGTAGGGTTGTCAATTACCACTGTTTGCGTTTCATACGGGTTTTCAGGTGTTTTCTTTTTACACGAGGCTACCGCAAGAACGGAGAGAATAGACAATATAATCCCAATTGTTCTCATATCAAATCAAATAGAGATTGGGTTCCCGAAGCGGTCATTCCGGCCGCTTGCACTTCTTGTTTCACTCCAAGTATATCAGCAACTGTCATCATGGAGTCGGTCACCATTCCGACAGGGTTGTTTTCTGAACCAATTACGAGGTTTTGAGGCACGTTTGGTCCGGCCATGAGGGTAAACACCCGCAATGAGTTTTGATCGGAGTGGTCATACGAGCGCCAATCGTTTTCATCGAGAATGTTGTTCGGTTGATCGTTCCTTCCACATTCTGGCGTGCAAATGATCGTGGTGTTGTTCGCCATTTCCGGAATCTCATTTTGGATGGTATTCCACACATGTCCAACCGCATGATCTGCGCGATGAAGCGCCTGTAAATACCCGGTGAAGTTGGAGTGACATGTATCCACACCATTCAAATTGATTACCGTAAGGGCGGGCTTAAACCACTTAAGCACCTCACAAGCATAACCTATGGTCGCCAGATCACCGTTGTCAGTTACCGGTGGATTGTGGATGGTACCATTCGCGGTTTTCTGGTACATCTCATCCATAAACTGCTTGATGCTTAGTTTTTCCTCTTCTGTATTTCCCAAAGCGAGCAGTCCGTCTGCATACTGGTCGAAAGCATTGTCTAGGAAATACTTGAGACGGTACATAGGAGCGAGCTCATTTTCGGGATGGTAGATTTTCGCATCGCCTAGAAATTGCTGACCGATTTGACTAAATGTCACTGTTGGGGCAAAGAAATTCGCTCCATAACCCGCTCCATAATCGGGGTGAGCACTGTAGTTCAACAGGGGGACTGAATTGCCAATGCCATTTCCAACAAACCACATGTCGGTGGCAGAATACCCTCCATGCCTGCGCAGATACTCGAATATGGTTGGGTTCAGAGGCCTTTGTTTGAGTCCTTGGGTTGTAACGGTGCTCCCCTGAACGAGGGAGTTCAATCCGCCAAAGTGTCCCGCACTCAAAGCGCTAACTTCTTTGAACAATGTTCCTTGCTGTTGAAGAGACTGATTTAAAATAGAAGGGATGGGGGAGATACCTCCGAGTCCAGTACCGTATACAATCTTCTGAACAGGTGCATCGCCGGTGAGCATATTGTACATAATATTGCCCTCATATGGCTCATTCACCTGACTATCATCCAAATAGCGCTGTAACACACTTTCTTGCTGTCTAACGCCACCCGCAAACATGATCATTACCACATGTCCGTTCATCCTGCTTCCGGTGGGGGCAAACAATCGTCCTGATGGAAGAATGTAAGGCGAGGCCAGGGTTCCGGCTGCCGCAAGTGCGCTTTGTTTAAGGAATGCTCTTCTTCTCATAGCAGCTTAGTAAAACATGTATTCATTCGACAACGCAAAAGAGAAATAGACCAGTTCAGGGGTCATGTATGGGTTGCCAGTTATAAAATTCCGCAAATAGGTTTTCTCCGCTTCGGTCGGATATCGCACGTAGAACCGAATGTAGGTATCTTCAATAAATCCATCCAGGTCAGCGTTCATATCCTCCACCGATGGTAGGATGACATCTGGCTTGTTCATGAAGTTGCTAATCAGCACTTCGCGCGCTAGCTCTTTATCACCGATTGATTCAATGCAGTTGTTGACATCAAAAATATCATTAGCCGACAAAGCCGTCTGAAACAGATTGGCATAGAGAATAGCCACGTATTGCTCATTGGTTTTTAGCTTGTCTTTCCCGGCATTGGTCGGGTATAGCTCAACCTCATTTAGCACAAAGGCCGCTTCGGGTTCTTTCTTACATCCGCCAACGGCGAGGATGGTGAACAGTACGAGAATTTTA
>JBJOIB010000151.1:0-3511 GCA_046047375.1 Bacteroidota bacterium | reverse complement strand
CCGAAGGTGATATTTCAACAAAAACATTCATTTTCCGTTGAATCACATCGAAATGATGAAGGTCGTCTTCTGAAACAAAGGTGATGCATTCTCCGAGGTTTTCAGCTCGTCCTGTTCGACCTATGCGATGAATGAAGTCTTTCGGCGATCGCGGTAACTCATAATTAATGACATAAGGCAATAGCTCAATGTCAACGCCTCGTGAGAGCAGGTCGGTTGCCACAAGCACACGCAACCGGCCATGCTTGAAGTCGTTCAACGCCTCATTCCTACTCCCCTGACTTTTCTCACTGTGGATAGCTCTCGCTTGAATGCCATTCTTGAGCAGCTTCTTTGTCACCAAATCTGCCTGATATACGGATGAAGTAAAAACGAGCACCTGGTGCATCTCTTTTGTCTTGATGAGATACCTCAACAGCCCGCCCTTTCGCTCTTTCTCCACATGATATGCCGTTTGCTGGATAAACTCAATCTTGGCCGACTCTGGAACAACGTTTATGACAAGAGGATCATGTAAAAGAACTTTCTCGATATTTTGAATTTCGGGGCTTAAAGTGGCAGAAAAGAGGAGATTTTGTCGCTTTTTGGGCAATAAATCCAAAATTTTATCCATTTCCGCTTTAAAACCCAGATTCAGCATTTTATCCGCCTCGTCTAAAATAAGGGTGCTCAGTGAGTCAAAATGAAGGGCGTTAGATCCCACTAGCTCCAGTAATCGACCAGGTGTAGCAACAAGTACATTCACATGCTGCATGGCAATCATTTGTGGATTGATGGATACCCCTCCATGCACAGCTAACGACTTGAATGGGTAGGGCAAGGTAGCACCAAAAAAATGAAACACCTCCTCTACTTGAATCGCAAGTTCACGCGTAGGAACCAACGTTAAAACATTGATATGCCTGTTTTTGGTGATCGTTCTCCCTTCCAAATTCATCAAAACGGGAAGCACATACGCTATTGTCTTACCTGCACCTGTTTGAGCTATGCCAAGCACATCTCTTTTCGCTAAAATTGCCGGAATGGCTTCTTGTTGAATCGGATAAGCTTGATTGTAATCGTTATCAGATAACGCCTTGAGAAAATATGCGGGCAAGCCCAAATCTGAAAATAGCATAAATGGAGAACGATTGATACCTAGCTTGCAAAGGTATGCCGATTCAGCGCAGAAACGATGAAAAGACGTGCAGAGAATTAAGGACATCTTTACATGGACAACAAGGCCTCCTGCTATCGCACACCAATTGCCTAGCTAAACATGGGATTGCCTACTACGAAATTGCTCGTTTATTGACGATCCACAAGTTGGTTAATCCACCTAATATCAATGAAATACCCGCTAAAACCATCGTGTTGATGATCTCATCTCCAAGCAAATTCTTGTACAAAAAGTTGATCCCTCCCAACGACGCAATGATTTGAGGAATCACGATGAACATATTGAAAATTCCCATGTACACCCCGATTTTATGTTCCGGAAGTACACTCGACAACATCGCATACGGCATTGATAGAATGCTTCCCCATGCGATTCCGATCAGGGCAAATGAGAGGTTCAGACCAAAGGTAAAATCAGGCCCCCACAACGCCATCGACAAAAAGCCCAATCCACCCAAAACCAAAGAGGCCATGTGCACCATTTTCCGATTGATCTTGAGCTTGGCACTGTACAATCCAAAGAACAAGGCAAAAGCCATTGAGCTCAGTCCATAAACTCCCATGGCACTTCCTACTTTATTCGCAGCATCGTTGTATGCCGCATTGAGCGCATCAAAATTCTCAGCCCCTTCTGCAGGCATAGGCGCGTTGAAAACAAACTCGGTGAGAGCCGGTGTTGCGAAAGACCACATGGTAAAAAAGGCGAACCAAGAGAAGAACTGAACCAATCCGAGCTTTTTCATTACCAATGGCATTTCTGCAATCGCTTCCGCTATCTCCTTTACTCCGTTCAGCAACCCTTTCGACTTTTTCTTCGCCTCCTGAAAAGCTGCCATATCTGAAGGAGGTGTTTCTGTTGTGGTAAAGACCGTTACCAAAATTGTAGCAATAAAGACTACAGCACCTATAGCAAACGATACATATATAGAGGGTGGCAACTCCCCCGGGGCAGCGTTGTTCTCTACCCCCATTTGAGTAACCATCCACGGTAAATTAGATGCTACCCAGGTGCCAATTCCTATCAATAAGGCCTGAATCACAAATCCAAAAGAACGCTGCTCATCCGGCAATTTATCGGCCACCAAGGCCCGAAAGGGTTCCATCGAAATATTGATGCTCGCATCCAAAATCCATAAAAAGCCCGCAGCCATCCACAGCGCACTGCTGTAAGGGACAAAAAAGAGCGCTATGGATGACAACAATGCCCCAATCAAGAAGTAAGGCCTCCTTCTTCCAAAACGCATCGACCATGTGCGGTCGCTCAAATACCCAATGATGGGCTGCACAATCAATCCGGTTACAGGAGCCGCTAGCCATAATCCAGGAATGTCATCCTTCTCAGCGCCAAGCGTTTGAAAAATCCTGGTCATATACCCACCCTGAAGAGCAAAGCCAAACTGAATGCCCAAAAAGCCGAAGCTCATGTTCCAAATTTGCCAGAAAGAAAGCCGCTGTTTATTCATTGTACACTTTTCTGAGGTTAATATACTAAATGTGTATTAAATACACTTTCGAGTAAATCAAAAAAAGTCCGACATAAAAAAAAGGGGCTGATTCTTACGAAACAGCCCCTTCCGGTTTTGGTTGAAATATTAGTTACACACCTGTCCGAACACGCTGAGGAAGATCAGCAAGTCAGAAGTTGCACGTGTACCGTCGTTATCCAAGTCACCCACACAAATGTTCTCACATGAGCCATCGTCTGTGTTTGCGTATGGATTGTAGTTATCAAATGATGGGTTTGTACAACCTGCCATTACAGCTACACATCCGCCGTTATCAACGTTTGCAGATGGATTGTAGTTGAACGCATTGGCATCAGTACATCCGAATACAGTAGCGATACAAGATCCGTCGTTTACATTGGCCTGCGGATCATAGTTGAACGCAGTCGGATCAGTACATCCTGCAATCGGCGCGATACAAGAACCATCGTCTACGTTCGCGTTCGCATTGTAGTTGATCGCTGTTGGGTCAGTACATCCAGGGAAAGAACACTGGAATACACACGAACCATCGTCAACGGTAGCCAATGGATCGTAGTTGGTAGCTGCCGCATATGTACAACCTTCAATTACACAGCTGGTAAATTCACATGAGTTATCATCGCATGTTGCAGCCGGATCGTAGTTACATGCTGCCGGGTTGGTACAACCATTTGGCAATACGCATGAGCCATCGTCGCAAGTAGCGGCAGGATCGTAGTTACAAGCCGACGCATTGGTACATCCGTTTGGCAATACGCATGAGCCATTGTCGCACGTAGCAGCTGGATCGTAGTTACATGCTTCCGGGTTGGTACATCCATTTGGCAATACACATGAGCCATCGTCGCACGTAGCGGCTGGATCGT
>JBJOIB010000150.1:0-5692 GCA_046047375.1 Bacteroidota bacterium | reverse complement strand
AGTCGCAGTCCGATGTGTCCCGCCCAAGGCAGCGTTTGCACTTCATCGGGCATGAGGCTTGTGACCGTAAGACGTTTTTCAATAGTGGCTTTTACGATGGATGCGGCATTACTTCGATTGGCACCAAGCAACACGTGTAGGGCTTCATCCATATTACCGATGGTAGCTGATATACCCCAAACGGTGCATGATGGCGCCACCGTTTTCAAGCGAGACAAGGCTAACTCCATCTGAACGCCGCGTTTGGTTCCCAAGAGTTCGTGCCATTCATCTACCACAATACACGAAAGGTCGCTAAAGAGATCAGGGTAATCACGGGAGGCGAGCATCACATGCAGGCTTTCAGGTGTGGTAATCAGCAATTCCGGCTGCTTCGATTTCAGTTTTTTCCGCTCATCCACAGAGGTGTCGCCTGTTCGAATAGAAACCCTCCAGGGTGAATCTACCGCGGTGAACAGGCGCGAAGCAGCATTTTCAATTTCCTTTGCGAGTGCGCGAATGGGAGCAATCCAGATAACCCGTATGGCTTGTTTTTTAGTTGGAGTGGTAAGATGCGCACACACCAGCGGAACGAGAAGGGCGTATGTTTTCCCACTCCCCGTAGGAGCGTTCACAAGTCCATCTTCACCGTTCAAAACGCGCGACCAAGCTTCTTTTTGGAAATCAAACACCGTCCAACCCTGCGTTTCAAACCACGTCAGAGCGGGAGCGAGAATCAATTTCTGTGCATCAGAAAACTGCATTTTACGCGTTGTTTAGGAATAACATTTTGCCCAATCATAGAAACCTAGTAATTTAGGCATCAAGTTTGCTTTTGAGCGGACGAAAATTAACACGTATGAAGCACATATTACCACTTACCCTCTTCATCTTTTCCGGAATATTTGCCGGAGCGCAAAGCAACTATGACGATTTACTTGAATTGATCGTAGACAAAAAGTACGAGCGCTGCCTCTACAAGGCTATGAAATACACCGAGGAGGAAAAAACAACTAAAGATCCACTACCCTATTTATACGTAAGTATGGCTTACTTCAAAATCGACCAATCGGAAGATGAGACGTTGAAGGCGAAGTATGACAACAAAGCGTTCAAAGAATCGCTGAAATACGCGGTGAAATACCGAAAGAAAGACAAAGAGAGTTTGTATTACGCTGAATTTGCTGAGTTTTTCTCGGAATTGCGCGAAAAAACAATGGTACAGGCTGAACAAGAGATGGGTGAAGAAAAATACACTCGCTCTAAAGGAACTTACAAATACTTGTGTGACATTGACGCCAATGATGTAGGCGCATGGATCATGAAGGGGTATAGTGAGTACATGTTGAAATCGAAGAAAGATGCTACCCTGTCATGGGATGAGGCAAAGAAGATTGTGAGTGAAGGGCGCGCAGAAGGACTTCGCGATGAACAATTGAGACTGTTCAAGAAAGGCGTAATAACCCTAGCGGAGATGTTCGATGCGGAAGGCTCTCGTTCGGAAGCGGAAGCATGGTTGGAGATTGGGAAACCGTTTTTTGAGAATGAAAAAGACTTTATGGTGACCTACCGTACCATTGTTGGTTAAGAAATCAATAACCCATTGTCAATAAAGGAGCTACGGCTCCTTTTTTTTTGTCCACCAAAGAAGTAAATTGTCGAAAATTCCGCGAAATGTCTGAAATAGCTGCTGAGATTTTGTTGGTTGAAGACAATCCCAACGATGCTGAATTGAGCTTGCTGGCTTTGAAGCGAGCGGGCATCAACAACATAGTGAAGGTGGTGCGCGATGGTGCCGAAGCGTTGGACTTTCTGTTCAGCAGGGGACCTTATCAGGAGAAAGAACTCTATCACCAGCTAAAGGTTGTTTTTTTGGATTTGAAAATGCCCAAAGTGAGCGGCTTTCAGGTATTGGAGCAGGTTCGGATGAGTGAGCACTTTGCTGCCTTACCCGTTGTGATATTAAGTTCATCAGCGGTTGAGCAAGACATACTTCAAGCGTACAAGATGGGTGCGAATAGCTACATCGTAAAGCCGATCGACTATTCGAAACATGCAGCAGCATTAAGTGGTGCAGCACATTATTGGTTAAAGGTGAACAAAACACTCAACTCATGAATCCCGGCATAGAAAATCGCATCGATGAATTCGACAATGAGCACCTCTTCATCAATCAAGAAGATGGTGTTTTGCGTGTCTTGCTATTGGAAGATTTGCTATCGGATGCAGAGTTGATCAAACTCAATTTGCGCAAGTTGCAGATGGACAAGCGCGTGGAGCATGTAACGAATCGTGCCGACTTTGAAGCTGCCTTGACCCGTTTTGTTCCTCATCTCATTTTGTCTGACTATTCGCTTCCTCAGTTCACCGGTATGGAAGCATTGGAATTGATCAAGGCGCACAACCCGTACATACCTTTCATCATTTGCACTGGTTCTGTGAACGAAGAAACTGCCGTAGCTTGCATCAAAGCTGGGGCGGATGATTATGTTTTGAAAGACTCCATGGGGCGCTTGCCTTCGGCCATTGAAAACGCCATTGCTGCGAAGATGAATCTGGTGGCGCGCCACAGGGCCGACATAGAGCTTTCGAAGAGTGAGGAGAACTTCCGCGCCCTGGCGCAAAACGCACCTGACAACATCTATAAAATCGCTCGTGATGGCGAGATTTTGTATGTAAACTGCGATATAGACGGAATTCCGAAAGAAAAGGTCATCGGCATGAAGATCTATGATTTCGTGAACGAAGAAAACAAGCGCAAAATGCGTCGTGCCATCGAAACGTCTTTCGACCGGGCACTGACTGTGAGCGTGGAAATAGAGGGCAATCCTGAGGATCCTGAATCCCAATGGTATTTTTGTCGCATCGGTCCGGTCATGGAAAATGACCGCGTAAAATCCCTGGTTTTCATCTCCTCCAACATCACTGAACGGGTTAAAGCAGAGAGAGAGCTTTACGAATTGAATGAAAAGCTGCATCACCTGACGCAACATCTGGAAACCATACGCGACGAGGAAAAGAAAAAAATCGCGATGGAAATTCACGACCAGCTCGGACAGGAACTTACTGGAAACAAGTTGGGACTTTTTTGGATTAAGCAGCAGCTTTTGGCTGATGGACTCGATCCAAAGCGCATGGCGCCAATAGTGGAGAAAGTAGATTACCTCGTAGACCTCACAACGCAGACCATTCAAACGGTGCGAAGGATTGCACATGAATTGAGGCCAGTGGTGCTCGATGATATAGGATTGATTCCGGCCATAGAATGGCACGTGGGCAATTACAATAAGAACCACGAGAACACAACCTGCCACCTACACATAGAAGTGGGTGATTTGCATTTTGAAAAGGATTTTTCTACAGCCATTTATCGCATTACCCAAGAGGCACTGACCAATATAAACAGGCATGCTGAGGCGAAAAATGCTTGGATATCTATATTGGTTGAAAACGACTCACTCCTATTGAAAATAGAGGATGACGGAAAAGGCATTGACATTCACAGCGCAATGAAGTCCAAAAGTCTTGGATTGTTCGGCATGCGGGAACGGATTAAGAAATGGGGAGGTGAATTTCAAATGAAAGGAGAGAAAAACAAGGGCACGATTATCACTCTTACGTTTAGCCTTCCTTCCCTACTGGAACAGCACGTTGTGCTAAAAGAAACCACAATCAAATCCGAATAACCAACCAACCCTATTACGCATGACCACCAGAACTGTAGCCATTTGTGATGACCATAAAATCGTCCGGGAAGGACTAAAGCAAATCATTTCAGCTTTTACGGAGTACGAAATTGTAGCCGATGTTGAAAGTGGGGAAGCGTTGTTTCATGCGTTGCGAAAGGTAACTCCCGACATTGTGATACTCGATGTATCCTTGCCGGGGAGAAGTGGATTGGAAGTACTCAAGCAGCTAAAGGCGCTACGACCGAACATCAAAGTACTGGTGTTGAGTATGTACCCGGAAGATCAGTTTGCCATTCGGATGTTGAAATCCGGTGCCAGCGGCTATCTGCACAAAGATTCGGAACCCGCTATATTACTTGAAGCCCTCCATGCGATCTCACGAGGGGGCGAATATCTCAGTCCGAAAATCACACAACTTCTTTTCCGTGAGATGAGCGGAAACAAAGAAGATCTTCCACATAAGATGCTTTCAGACCGGGAGTACGAAGTGCTATTGTACATAGGAGAAGGTAAAACCATTTCTGAAATAGCTGACCGTCTTTCACTCAGCGTAAAAACAATCAGCACCTACCGCACGCGTATTTTGGAGAAAATGCAACTGGAGAACAACTCCGATCTGGTGAAGTACATTTTACTCCATGAATTGGCCGCCGGAAATGTGAACGGCTGACAGCGGCGTAGGATTCGTCCTACATTTTCTGCGGCGGCTCTCCTATAAATTCTGACAGTTGATGCCTGTATGTTTGTTACAGAAATCAAGTAAAAACTGTCAGTATGATCAATGTAGTAATTTGCGACGACCACAAAATTGTACGGGAAGGATTGAGCAAAATCATCTCCAACTTCCCCGACATCAGCATTCTAGCAGACGATATCGCCAGTGGCGAAGAGTTGATGCAACGCTTGCGGGCAAAACGTCCTGACATCATCATTTTGGACGTCTCTCTCCCTGGCCGCAGCGGATTAGAAGTGTTGAAGCAGGTGAAAATCATGTATCCTGAAATCAAGGTGTTGGTGTTGAGCATGTATCCTGAAGATCAATTTGCCATCCGCATGTTGAAAGCCGGAGCTTCGGGTTATCTGCATAAAGACTCTGCTCCGGAAGTACTGATAGAAGCTATTCGCACCATTCAAGACGGCGGAGAATACCTCAGTCCGGCCATCACCAAGTTGCTTTATCGCGAGATGAACAGCAAGAACCAAGAATTGCCACACAAGCAGCTTTCAGACAGAGAGTTCGAAGTGTTCTTGGCCATTGGAGAAGGAAAAGCCAACAACCAAATCGCGCAGCAACTGAGTTTAAGTGCAAAGACCATTTCCACTTACCGGGCGCGCATCTTGAGCAAGATGAACATGGAGAACAACTCAGACATGATCAAGTACATCTTGCTGCACAACCTACTTCCTTCGGCTTAACAATAAGCCTTGACCTACGCGATCATCAGCACGATCCTACAATTCGATGCGCGATATTGCTCGTACAATAACTGAAAACAAACTCTCCTTGACACACGGAATCATCACCGAACAGTCGTTGCAAGCGCGTATTTTATTGCTTGAGGACTATTTGCTCGACGCCGATCTGATCCAGATCCAACTCCGACGCATTCGTCCTGAATGGAACGTGCATCATGTGACCAACAAAACCGATTTCAAGCGGGAGTTGCTCTCATGGCATCCTGACATCGTAGTGAGTGATTACGCGCTGCATTCGTTCACTGGAATTGATGCTTTGAATTTAACACGGGAAATGGGGCTTGACATACCATTTATTCTTGTGACAGGGGAGCTTACCGAAGAGCAAATTATAGAGTTGTCATCAAACGGAATTGATGACTACATTTTAAAAAGCTCGTTGCTTCGTCTTGAATCAGCCATTGTAAATGCCATTCAACGCCGGAAAGCAGAGAGTGAGCGCTCGTTGGCTCTGGAGCGATTAAACGATGCATCGAAGCGATTCAAAGCCATTTTCGAACGGGCAGCGATCGCATTGATTGAATTTCAAATAGTACTGGATTATGAGT